>NZ_JBSGEQ010000003.1:0-104719 GCF_053602975.1 Nocardia sp. NPDC004278 | reverse complement strand
GCACCCCGCGACCAAGAACCACCAGCCCGGCACCCACCCAGCCGAAACCACGAGTCCAGTCCCCTGCGAACCCTCTGCGAACCCCCACAAGACCGGCACCAACACGACCGACAACCCCATCGCGGGAGCCACCTAGCCGACTCCAGGAGTCCGCGATCCCGGTCCGGGGGCGAAGCCCTCCGGCCCCACTCGGGGGTCCGGAGGCGAAGCCCTCCGGGTAGGGGCGTGGGGGTTCCACCCCCACAAAACAATGCGAAAACGAGCAAGGCCCATGCTCTCCATGAGCATGGGCCTTGCACTCGTTGTAGCCCCGACGGGATTCGAACCCGCGCTACCGCCTTGAGAGGGCGGCGTCCTAGGCCGCTAGACGACGGGGCCAGGACTCGACCTCCCACATTTCTGTGGGCGATCTTTCCATTTCGATCTTTCGATCAGTGGAAGCTCGGTTAGCTTAGCGGACCGAAGCTCGGCGACCAAATCGCCGGATGCTGAACAACTTTCGGCCGCGAACCGAGAGACGAACAACATTCTCCGCTGGGGTACCAGGACTCGAACCTAGAATGGCTGAACCAGAATCAGCTGTGTTGCCAATTACACCATACCCCAATGACCAGGACGTTCGACCTCGTGTCCGGCTGACCCGAGGCCCTGTTCCGAGCCGAGAAGAAGAGTACCAAACCGCATACGGTTAACTACAAATCGGCTGGTCAACGCCCTGTTTTTCGGTCAAGTCCGGGTTTTACGCGGGCGCGGTCCACGCCAGCGCCGAGCGCAGCCGAGCCAGGCTGGTTTCGCGGCCGAGCAACTCCAGGGACTCGTACAGCGGCGGGCTGACGTGCGAACCCGTCACCGCCACTCGCACTGGCGCGAACGCCTTGCGCGGCTTGAGCCCCAGATCATCGATGAGCGTGGTTTTGAGCACATCCTCGATAGCGGAGGTGGTCCAGGCCGGCAATGGCTCCAGCGCGGCGATGGCGGCGTCCAATATCGGCGTGGCATCGGGGCCGAGGTTCTTCGCCCCTGCCGCCGGATCAATCGCGAACTCTTCACCGGGCGCGAACAAGAAACGCAGCAGATCCCACGCATCGGACAACACCACGATCCGGGTCTGCACGAGTTCGGCGGCCGCGGCGAACAACTTGTCGTCGATGTCGGCGCCGATGTGACCGTGTTCGGTCAGGAACTCACGTAAGCGGTGCGTGAAATCCCCTGGCTCCAGCAATCGGATGTGTTCGGCGTTGAGCGAGTCTGCCTTCTTCTGATCGAAACGTGCCGGATTCGAATTTACTTTCGAGATATCGAAGGCCGCCACCATCTCCGCCATCGAGAAAACATCGCGATCATCCGCGATGCCCCAGCCGAGTAACGCCAGGTAATTCAGCAAACCCTCCGGGATGAATCCCCGATCCCGATGGACGAACAGATTCGACTCCGGATCGCGCTTGGACAACTTCTTGTTGCCCTGCCCCATCACGAACGGTAGATGAGCGAACTCCGGAGTGAACTCTGCAACACCGATCCGCCGCATCGCCGCATACAGCGCGATTTGCCGCGGAGTTGAGGAAAGGAGGTCTTCCCCGCGCAAAACATGGGTGATCTTCATCAATGCGTCGTCGACCGGGTTTACCAGCGTATAGAGCGGATCGCCATTACCGCGGGTGAGTGCGAAGTCGGGCACCGTACCCGCTTTGAAGGTGGTTTCGCCGCGCACCAGATCGTGCCAAGTGATGTCCTCATCGGGCATCCGCAACCGAATTACCGCCGGACGTCCGGCAGCGCGATAGGCCTCGATCGCCTCCGGGGTGAGATCGCGGTCATAGTTGTCGTAGCCGAGCTTCGGGTCCCGACCCGCGGCGCGGTGGCGCTCCTCGACTTCTTCGGGCGTGGAGAAGGATTCGTAGGCCTCACCGGCCGCCAGCAACTTCTGCACGATCTCCATGTGCAGCTCGCGCCGCAGCGACTGCCGGTACGGCTCGTAGGGTCCGCCGACCTCCGGACCCTCATCCCAGGTGAGGCCGAGCCAGCGCAGTGCGTCCAGGATCGCCCGGTAGGAGTCCTCGGAATCGCGTGCGGCATCGGTATCTTCGATGCGGAAGACGAACTTGCCGCCGGTGTGGCGGGCGTACGCCCAGTTGAACAGCGCCGTCCGGATCAGGCCGACATGTGGCGTCCCGGTCGGTGACGGGCAGAAGCGGACCCGTACTTCAGTCATGGCTCTCTTTCGACTAGCGCTTGGCGGCAACAGGATTGGTGAGGGTTCCGATGCCCTCGACGGTCACGGACACGTTCTGCCCCGACTGCAGCGGGCCGACGCCCTCCGGGGTTCCGGTGAGGATCACATCACCGGGCAGCAACGTCATCACCGTGGTCACCCACTCGATGAGTTTCGGAATATCGTGCAGCAGAAGCGAAGTGCGGCTGCGCTGGCGGACCTCGCCATCGACTTCGGTGACGATCTCCAGATCCGAAGGGTCCAGCGAGGTTTCGATCCACGGGCCGAGCGGGCAGAAGGTGTCGTAGCCCTTGGCCCTGGTCCATTGGCCGTCGTGCTTCTGCTGGTCACGGGCGGTCACATCGTTGGCGACGGTGTAGCCGAGCACTACATCGAGCGCACGGGCGGCGGGCACATCCTTGCACGGACGGCCGATGACGATCGCCAGCTCACCCTCGTAGTCGACCTGGGAAGAGCTGGGCGGCAAGATGATCGGCGCGTTCGGGCCGATGATCGAGGTGCTCGGTTTCATGAAGATCACCGGGTCGGCGGGTGCGACACCACCCATTTCGGCCGCGTGCGCGGCGTAGTTCTTGCCGATGCAGACCACCTTGCTGGCCAGAATCGGAGCGAGCAGGCGCACATCGGCCAGCGGCCAATTCCGCCCGGTGAACGTCGGCGTACCGAACGGATGTTCCGCGATCTCTTTGGCGACGCTCTCGCTCCCCTCCCCTTCGATACTGACGAAAGCGACTCCATCGGGACTGGCGATTCGACCTAGACGCATGCCCGGCAGTCTATCGACCCCCGTCGACCTGCTCGAACGCGCTGTGTCCAATTGTCGCGCCGATGACCGCGGCGCGTTCGCGGCGGTCGGAGTCGCGCGGTCCGGGCCGTCGGGACTCGCGCTGTGACGCATGCGATTCGGACATCCCGAGTTCATGGCCGCGCCTTCGCGCAGACGCCAGCCGGGCCGCGAACCGTCTCGCTCCGCAGGCGTCGACACCGCGGCTCGGCTCGGCGTCGAAATTGTGAGGAGATCGACAACCCGCCCCCCGAAATCAGGTTGCCCACCGGGTGTACGGTAAGGCCCAATGTTCATAAGCTGAGAACTCAGTCCCATATTTTGAGATTCCAAGGTGAGGTCGATGGCTACTACCGTGGCGCAGCCGCGCGAGGTCCGACGGTGGTCCATGCTCGGACTCGGCGTCTTCGCGCAGGCATCCAGTGCCGTGTTCATCCACGGGGTCCCATTTCTGCTGCCGGCGCTGACCGCTGACGGCATGCCGCTGGCGACCGCCGGATTACTGGTGGCCATGCCGACGGTCGGGCTGGTGTGCACGCTCATCGCGTGGGGCTATGTCGTCGACCGGATCGGCGAGCACAAGGTGTTGGTCGGCGGGCCTCTGCTGATGTTCGTCGCGGGCGCGGCGGCGGCAACGGCGTCGAATTACCTCGCGCTCGGCGCGCTGCTGTTCTTCGGCGGCGTCGGCGCGGCGAGCACCAATGGCGCCAGCGGGCGGGTGATCGTCGGCTGGTTCCCGCCACATCGACGCGGGCTGGCCATGGGAATCCGGCAGACCGCACAGCCTTTGGGTGTCGGCGTCGGCGCACTGGCCATTCCGGCGGTGGCGGCCGAACACGGTGTCTCGGTGGCCATTCTGGTGCCCGCCGTCATGGCGGGCGCGGCCGCGCTGGGCTGTTTGGTCGGTATCGTCGATCCACCACGCCCCACGGGTGCGGCCGTGGACCGGGCCAACCCCTATCGCGGCGATTCCACACTGTGGCGCATACACGCGGTGTCAGTGCTGCTATGCGTTCCGCAAGGCACCGTCTGGACTTTCGCATTGTTGTGGTTGCATCGTGACGTCGGCTGGTCGCTGCCGGCGGCGGGCGCCCTGATTACCTGCACCCAAATCCTCGGCGCCCTAGGGCGAATCGGCGCGGGCGCGTGGTCGGATCGCGTCGGCAGCCGACTGGGACCGCTGCGCACCGTCGCCATCGCCGCCGTAATCACCATGGCCGCCTTGGCTTCGGCCGCATGGACCCATGCCTGGTGGGCCGCGATCCCGCTGCTGATCGCCGCATCGGTCATCACTGTGTCCGATAACGGCTTGGCCTTCACCGCGGTCGCCGAAATCGCCGGACCCTACTGGAGCGGGCGCGGACTCGGCATCCAGAACACCGGCCAGAACCTCGCAATAGCCGCCATCCCACCGGCTTTCGGCGCACTCATCACCACCAGCGGCTTTCCCGCCGCGTACCTACTGGCTGCCGTGCTGGCGACGGCGGCCGTGCCGCTGGTTCCCGCCGATCGACGATCCGAGTAACGGCCCCTTACGAATTCGCGCCCGCCCCGGTCTGCCGGGGCGGGCGCGATCCAGGTGCACCGATCACATGCGACGGTCCGCCGATGCGACACGAGCCTCGCGCTTTCCGAATCGTGCAGCACCGAGAACCGACAGTGACCCGACAGACGTCGTCGCATCAATCTCCGCGCCCACTGGAACCCAACGCAGGCTCCCCAGCATTCGCGGCGCATCGAACCAACCGGATCCGCCCCTCCGATCGCATGGCTATGTAAATCCAGCCTTGACAAGGCCCCGACGTCAAGTCAGGCTTTACATATGCCTGATGAACGCCAACACATAGACCCACAGGACGAGCGGGCAATGCTCGGAAAGTTGTTGTCCGCCAATGCGGAACTGGTCGTGGGCGTGCTGCGTCCAGAGGAGGGGCGGCCCAGCGTGCCGGTGCTGGCCGCGCTCACCGCGACCCGAAACTTGAGCCGCCTCGTCGACGACATCCTGCACACCCTGGCCCGGCAGGCCCGCGATGAAGGCCACACCTGGGCCGAAATCGGCGATCTCCTCGGCACCTCACGCCAAGCGGCCTTCCAGCGCTTCAGCGGCCCGATGCCCCCAATGGGACCGTTCCCGCCACCCCCGGCGCCACCCGGATTCCCAACGCCGCCCGGCATTCCCATGCCCCCAACCCCGCCAACACCACCCGGATTCCCAACCCCACCGGGTCCGCTCACCCCACCCACCATGCCGACACCACCCAACATGCCGAAGCCGCCCATCCCGCCAGCTCCGCCCACCGTCTAGTTCCGATCAACGAATCCCCTACCACCGCAGGGATTCATCACCAACACCTCGTTCCACCGACACGGCAGGGTCACCAGCCGCTGCGCCCGACGACACCGTCGCGAGACCGTCATGACCGAGCAATTCCCGCCCACCGCCGTACAACTGGCCGAACGGACCGGGCGCGGATCGGCCATTGCCGAATCGGTCAGTGCGGCAGCCACTCTCATCGAATGGCAGCATCTCGCCGGTGAAGTGTTCGATGTCATTGGGCCGATCGCCGGGTCGGTGGCGCGCATGCACGATGTCATCGCCGGTGCCTCTATGAGTCGATTCGCGGTATCGCCGCGGCGGTCGGTGGCGCGCTGGCCGAGTGCGATTGATCAGATCTCGATCAGGGCAGCCGGGTCGAAACTCACCCGGAACGGTGGATCCGCCTGGATCTGCGCAGTGCACACCGTTCCCGCCACCACTACTGGACTAGCGCGAAAGACGCCGTCCGCGAGCAGCATTCGGTGGATCCGGACCTCCGGATGATGTTCGACGATCCAGTATTGCGCAATATCAATGGCCGCGTATTCGCGAACCTTCCTGACCCGATCGGTGCGCTCGCTACCGTTACCCGGTGCGACGACCTCCACGGCGAGTAGCACTTCCCTGCCCAGGATGACCCTGGGGGTTTCGGCGACAATCGCCGCTCGCGCAGTATCTCTCGGGATCACCACGATATCTGGCTTGCGCACACCACTCGGGGTGCCAACTTCCCAACCGCCGCCTATACATATATGCACAGCCGCCCCGACCGCCGCGGCGTCGATGAGCCGCCCGAGCCGCTGCACCACGAAGTTGTGTCGGGCACCGGTGGCGACCGCGATCAACCATCCGTCCTCGAGTTCGAACCCTCTACCGCCGTCCGGTAGGTCGTGCAGATCAACTTCGGTATAAGGTCCGAATCCCCGCCCACGCAGCACCCGACGCTCACTCATCGGACCGCCCGGTGGCCGGAGACGGGTCGCGTCGACACGTCGATGCGGAGGCCATTCATCGATGGTTCGCGCTCGCGGAGCCGAATTCAAGTGTGTGCCAGGCCCCCTCGCGGTTCGCGAATACGCAAAGCCCGCACCCGAAACCGTCGAGCGCGGGCCTTGCGGGAAGTATCAGACCGCCGCGGCGATCCGATCCCCGACCTCGACGGTCGAGGCCGCACCACTGCGCGACGCGAGATCCTTGGCAACCGCGGCCTCGATCCGGGCGGCCGCCTCGGTATTGCCGAGGTGGTTGAGCAGCAGCGAAACCGACAGGATCGCGGCGGTCGGATCGGCCTTGGACTGACCCGCGATATCGGGAGCACTGCCGTGCACCGGCTCGAACATGCTCGGGTTGACGCCGGACGCGTCGATATTGCCGCTGGCCGCCAGGCCGATACCACCGCTGACCGCCGCCGCGAGGTCGGTGATGATGTCGCCGAAGAGGTTATCGGTGACGATCACGTCGAAGCGGCCCGGATCGTTGACCATATGGATGGTGGCGGCGTCGATGTGCTGGTAGGCGGTCTGCACCTCCGGGAATTCGACCGCGACCTCGTTCACCGTGCGCTGCCACAGCGAACCGGCGAAGGTCAGCACATTGTTCTTGTGCACCAGCGTCAGGTGCTTGCGGCGCGCCTGCGCCTTGGCGAAGGCGTAGCGCACCACGCGCTCGATGCCGAAGCGGGTATTGGTGCTGACCTCGGTGGCGACCTCATGCGGCGTCTCCACCCGGATGGCGCCGCCGGTACCGGTGTAGGGCCCCTCGGTGCCCTCGCGCACGACAACGAAGTCGATATCCGGATTGCCGGCCAGCGGACTGGTCACGCCCGGGTACAGCTTCGACGGCCGCAGGTTGACGTGGTGGTCCAGCGCGAAGCGGGTGCGCAGCAGCAGTCCGCGCTCGAGCACACCGCTGGGCACCGACGGATCGCCGATCGCGCCGAGCAGGATCGCGTCATGCTGCTTCAGCTCGGGCAGCACCGAATCCGGCAGGATCTCCCCGGTCGCATGGTAGCGACGGGCACCCAGGTCGTATTCGGTCTTCTCGACACCCGGCTGCACCACATCGAGCACCTTGAGTGCCTCCGCGATGACCTCGGGACCGATCCCATCACCGGCGATAACAGCAAGCTTCATAACAAAATGCTCCGTTCAATTTGCCGACCGCAGTCGTCGCAGGATCGCGGGATATGGTTCGCCCGCCCGTATTCGAACCGCGCCGCACGCCTGCCGATCCATGCGTTCGCCCTGGCATCGCGCCGGGCGAACAGCAGCAAGGTCACCGTACTTGGTGCCCTGGGCCGAGCCGCGGGCGGGCGCGACCAGCGCGGTGCCATTCATGCACCGCGCGCCGCCACCAAAGGTAACGGCGCGCGGCTGGCTCCTGAGCCGGGGCTCGAGCCCGGATTGTCAGAACAGGTCGACCAGGACGATCTTGGCGGCGCCGACGGATTCCGCGATCGCGGCCTGGACGTCGGCGGGGACTTCGCGGGCCACCCGCAGAACCACGGTCGCGCCTTCTTTGTCGACATCCTGGCTCAGCTGTGCGGCGAGGATATCGATCTCGGCCTCACCGAGCTTGGTGCCGATCTTGCCCAGCGCGCCCGGCCGGTCGTCGTAGTTCAGCACGGCCAGGTTCAGGCCCTCGGCGCGCATATCGTAGTTGCGGCCGTTGATGTTGACGATCTTCTGCACCAGCTGCGGCTCGGTCAACGTGCCGGCCACATTCAGGGTGTGGCCGTCGCCGAAGACCGCGCGCAGGTCGACGACGCTGCGATGGCTCGGACTCTCCGAAATCTTGGTGACCTCGGCGCTGATGCCACGGTCCTTGGCCAGCGCGGGGGCGTTGACGAAGGTGACCTGGTCCTCGACCAGCGCGGAGAAGATGCCGCGCAGCGCCGACAGCTCCAGCACCGCGACATCCTGCGCGGCCAGTTCGCCGCGCACCTGCACCTCGACACTGACCGGGAGCTCGTTGGACACCGCGCCGAGCAGGTGACCCTGCTTGCGTACGATCTCCAGCCACGGTGCGACCTCATCGCTGACGGTGCCACCGGTGACATTCACCGCGCCCGGCACGAATTCACCAGCCAGGGCCAGCAATACGGACTTGGCGACATCGGTGCCCGCGCGGTCCTGCGCCTCGGCGGTGGATGCACCCAGGTGCGGGGTCACGACGACCTGCGGAAGATCGAACAGCGGGCTGTCGGTGCACGGCTCGGTGTCGAACACGTCCAGGCCCGCGGCGCGCACGTGACCCGACTTGATGGCGTCGGCGAGCGCCTGCTCGTCGACCAGCCCACCGCGCGCGGCATTGACGATGATGACGCCAGGCTTGGTCTTGGCGATGGCTTCCTTGCCGATGATGCCCTTGGTCTCGGGGGTCTTCGGCAGGTGCACCGAGATCAGGTCGGCGCGCTCGAGCAGTTCGTCCAGGCTGAGCAGTTCGATGCCGAGCTGGGCGGCGCGGGCCGGGGAGACGTAGGGGTCGTAGGCGATCACCTTGGTCTCGAACGCGGCCAGGCGCGCGGCGAACAGCTGGCCGATACGGCCGAGGCCGACCACACCGACGGTCTTGTCGAAGATCTCGACACCGTTGAACTTGCTACGCGCCCAGGTGCGCTCGCGCAGCGTGGCGTCGGCGGCCGGGATCTGGCGGGCCGCGGCCAGCAGCAGCGTGACGGCGTGCTCGGCGGCGGTGTGGATGTTCGAGGTGGGCGCGTTGACGACCATGACGCCGCGCTCGGTGGCCGCGGGCACATCGACATTGTCGAGGCCGACGCCGGCACGGGCGACGATCTTCAGGTTCTTCCCGGCCTCGAGCACCTCGGCGTCGACGGTGGTCGCGGAGCGGACCAGCAGCGCGTCCGCCTCGGGCACCGCAGCGAGGAGTGCCGGGCGGTCGGGGCCATCGACCCAGCGAACCTCGACACCGTCACCAAGCGCGTCGACGGTCGACTGGGCGAGCTTGTCGGCGATCAGAACAACAGGACGGCCTGCTTGGCTCACTGTGGGTTACTCCTGGGAGGAAGAGGGGTAGGCATTTACCGCCGACCAGCTTAGTGGGCGCGAAATCGCAGCGCCCTACCCCCTGGTAGGCAGCCGCCGTCAGTGCCGTCGCCGGATCCGGCAAGGCGAAGCCCCGCACCATCAGGTGCGGGGCCTCGACTCGTCTCGCGCCGAATCGAACGGCACGGATACGGCCGAAACCAATCGGCCGCAACAGCGCTATCAGCCGCCGAACGAACCCGTCCACAGGGTGTTGAGAATACCGTGCAGAGCAGCGCTACCGGTGGAAAGCAGGCCGTTCAGGGCAGCAGAACCGGTGTCGATGATAACGGGGATCATGAAATTTCCTCTTCGTCGAAAACAAATCCAGTCGAACTGGCTGACACATGGCACATCGAGGCTTACGCAAATCCGGTTACGGATTTCGGCCGGATAGTGACGCAGACTACATACTGCTTTTCAATGTGATCTGGACAACCGTCCATCATGGTCTTGAGCAGGCAAGATTCAGCCAATCGCAGGTCAGACATCCTTTTTCGAGCCATAATTAGCTCCGCAAAAGATGATCTCTGAGAGCTCTCTAAGAGAATGTTTCGAACCGTCTGAGACCTATCCGAGATAGGACTGACCAATCGGCGGGAATCCGGCAAATCTCGAACAAATCCAACGGTGCTGCCATCGAGTTGCGTGGCAGCGCTATTAGTCGGCGCGATACATCAGATATGTGCACCCCAAAATCAGCGCGACAGCAAGCGCGGCGCTACCGAAATACACCGGCAGCAGATGGATGAACGCGGTGTAGTGGATGAAGAAGTGGATCACCAGCACACTGGCCGACCCGGCAACGGTCGCACCGAGCAACGTCCACCACACCCATGCCTCGCCACCAGCCCCACAGACCGAGCAGCACGATCGCCACCGTCGTCGCCATCAGCGCGCCGCCGAATCCGGCACGGTCGTGGGCGATGAACGGCAGTAGGTGTGCGTTGGCGGACTTCAGCGTGGCGGCATCGGTGTGCATGAACTGTAGATCGGTCGGCCCGAAGACAAAGGTGAGTCCTACGGTCGAGATGACGACACCGCCGATGAATACGCCCACCCCCAAGGCGATCATCACTAGCTGACCGACCAGCGCACGTCGACGCACTTGTTCCGAACACTGCGGCGGCTGGTTACCGCGATCACCGAGCTGACCGAGCTCAAATCACGCACCCGCGAAATGGGCAGCGGCACAGTGCCTGTGCCGATCGCCGAGTTCATCGCGGACGAATTCGACCGCGCAACAGCCGCTTTCCCGAAGACGGCGGATCGGGATCTGGAGCGAGCCCGCGAGATCACCGCCGACTTCTTCCGCAGGGAAGTCCTCGCTACCGGAGATGAGCTGTAGCGCTCAGAACTCGGCCGCGCCGTCGACAGGCCGTGCGGCCGGATCTGGTGCGCACGCCGCAGCGCGATATCACCCCGCGGCGACCGCGTCGGCATAGGCGCGCGCCAACCGCTCGGTCGCGGTCGGGGCATCCGGCTCGGGGCGGGGCACGCCGAGGTGCGATTCGCGCAGCTCATCCATGAAATCGGCGCACAGCTGCGGCCCGCCCTCGGCCAGCAGTTCCGCGCGTACGCGCAGGCGCTTGGTCGTCGGTCGATGCCGCAACCCCCATGCGCCAAGCTGCGCCATGATCGGCACCAACTGAATCGCGGGCTCGGTCAGCCGGTACTCGGCCTTCTGCCCGGGACGGACGTCCTCGCGGCTGAGCAGTCCGGCCGCGACCAGGCGCTTGAGCCGGTCGGACAGGATATTGGATGCGATGCCCTCCTCCGATCCGGCGAGCAGTTCGCGGAAGTGGCGGCGGTTGCCGAACATCACGTCGCGCAGCACCAGCAGCGTCCACCGATCGCCGATCACCTCGATAGTCGCGTTGATCGGGCAGCCCGAACGTCCCTGATCGCGCATCTGATGCTCCCTCGATCGAAATCGCCGCTTGCATTCTACAACCAGCTGTATCTTCTCCATACGCATCTGATTGCAAGATGCAATCAGATTGTACTGATGAAGCTGTCCGGGCATACGTCGGTTCGCAGCCTCGCGAAGTGCGCGCTGGTGTCCGATGGAAGTCTCCCGAACTTCCAGGCCGACACCGATCCCGCTGCGCGGCGGCATGGCCAGTCGTCGGGTGAATAGTCTGTGGCCGGGCAGGAACATGATGAGTATTGAGACATCTATCCCGTTGTGCGAATCGGCATTTCATGTCCTGCCCTCATGGAGTTGGCCCGCTGCCGACGCTGTGAGCTGGGGTGGACCGTCCTCGATGGCAGAACGAGCGTGTGACTTCACCGGTGCAGGTGGTCCGTTCGACTTTCCGTTGTGCGAATCGGCATTTTATGTCCTCTCCGGCGGGCCAATAGCGTCGGATTCATGGATTGGAATCTTCAGTCGGCGGAAGAACTCGCGGCCGCCTTGCATGCTCGTGAAGTGACATCGGTGGAACTGACCGAGGAGGCGATCGCCCGTATCGAGCGGGACGACAAGGCGATCAACGCGATCTGTGTCCCGGATTTCGACCGTGCGCGGGCCGCCGCGCGCAGCGCCGACCAGGCGCGCACCCGCGGCGAGGATCGGCCGCTGCTCGGTATTCCGGTGACGGTCAAGGAGTCCTACGATATCGCCGGGCTGCCCACGACCTGGGGCATGCCGCAGCACGCGAACTACGTACCGGCCGAGGATGCGGTACAGGTGTCGCGGTTGAAGGCGGCCGGCGCGGTGCTGCTCGGTAAGACCAATGTGCCGTTGATGCTGCGAGATATCCAGAGCTTCAACGAGATCTACGGCACCACCAACAATCCGTGGGATCACGGCCGCACGTCGGGTGGGTCGTCCGGGGGTTCGGCGGCGGCCCTTGCGTGCGGATTCGGCGCGCTGTCCATCGGCTCCGACCTCGCCGGTTCGCTACGCACCCCCGCGCATTTCTGCGGCGTCTACGCACACAAGCCGACCCTCGGACTGGTGGCGAACCGCGGCATGGTCGCGCCGCCCGCGCCGGCCTTGCCGGTCGATCTCGACCTCGCCGTCGTCGGTCCGATGGCTCGCAACGCCCGCGACCTCACACTCCTGCTCGACGTGATGGCCGGACCGGACCCGCTGACCCACGGCGTCGCCTACGACGTCGCACTGCCGCCCGCGCGCCACGAGCGGCTGTCGGACTTCCGTGTCCTGATCATCGAGGACCATCCGCTCATTCCGACCGGATCGGCGGTGCGGGCGGGCGTGAACCGGGTCGCCGAGGCGCTCGTCGACGAGGGCGCCCGCGTCGAACGGCACAGTCCGCTGCTGCCCGATCCGATCGAAGCGGCGACGCTCTACATGCTGCTGATGCTGTCGAACGCCGCCGCAGGTCTTTCCGTCGACGTGTACGAACAGCTGCAGACCCACGCCGCCGCCCTGAGCGTCGACGACCGGAGCCTCGACGCGGCCCGGCTGCGCGGCATGGTGCTCAGCCACCGTGACTGGGTCGAGGCGAACAACCGTCGCGAACTCCACCGCCACGGCTGGCGGCAGCTCTTCGCCGAGTTCGATGCCGTGGTGTGCCCCATCACGCCCACTCCCGCCTTCCCGCACGACCACAACGGAGGTCTGGAGAACCGGCACATCGACATCGACGGCGTCGAGTACCCGTACTTCGACCAGCTCGTCTGGGCCGGTGTGGCCACCATGCCCGGCCTGCCCGCGACCGCCATACCCGCGGGCCGGTCCCCCGAGGGGCTGCCGGTGGGAGTGCAGCTCATCGGTCCGATGTTCTCCGACCGCACCCCGCTGCGGCTAGCCGAACTGCTCGAGCAGAAGATCGGCGGCTTCCAGGCACCGAAGTAGGGCGTGCTACCGGGTGTCCGTCGAGGACGAGGTGCGGATGACGAACGACAAGCTGGTCGCGGTCGGTGATTCCCGCCCAGATCGGGCAGGTGGAAGGCGTAGTACCAATCCCCGTTATCTTCTTCGCGGCCCTTGAACGAGGGCTACGGTCGCCAGGCCCGGTATGACTTCTTGCCCCTGTCGTTCGCATGATCCGGGGGGTGGTGTCGCCGGGCTGGTGGCGTCGACGGACCGCTGATGGGGACAGGGCCGAGGGTAGGTCTCTTCATAACGTGGGTGCCGGGCGTCGATGCCTGATCGGCGACCGGTCCTGGTTTCGACACGATGAAGGAACTGCGAAGTGGCACAGGCGTATGCCGTGTTCTGCGGCGTTGACGTTGGTAAGGGCGAACACCACGCGGTCGGTCTCGATACCGGCGGCAAGCGGTTGTTCGACAAAGCACTGCCCAACGACGAAACCCGGCTACGAGCGGTGTTCAACCAGCTCGCCGCGCACGGTCCGCTGCTGATCGTGGTCGATCAACCCAACACCATCGGCGCCCTACCGGTCACCGTCGCCCGCGCCAGCGGCCACGACGTCGCCTACCTGCCCGGCCTGTCGATGCGCCGCATCGCCGATCTCTATCCCGGACAAGCCAAAACAGACGCCCGCGACGCCTACATCATCGCCGACACCGCCCGCACCATGCCGCACACGCTGCGCCGCGTCGACACCGGCGACGAAACCCTTACCGAACTCGGTGTCCTGGTCGGCTTCGACGACGACCTGGCCGGCGAGGCGACTCGCACCAGCAACCGCATCCGAGGCCTGCTCACCAGCATCCACCCCGCGCTCGAACGCGTCCTGGGCCCACGCATTGCCCACCCGGCCGTGCTGGAGATCCTGTCCCGTTGCGGCGGACCAGCCGGGATCAGGGCTGCTGGAAAACGCAAACTCACGACGATCGCGACCAACCATGCCCCACGCATGGGCGCGCGACTGGTGGCCGAAATCCTGGCCGCGCTGCCCGCACAAACAGTCACCGTCCCTGGCTCCAACGCCGCCGAAATCGTGCTGCCCAAACTCGCCGATTCATTGAAAACGGTTCTGCTGCAACGCAAGAGCATCGCTGAAGATATCGAGAGGATGCTCGATGACCACCCTCTTTCCAAGGTCCTGACCTCGATGCCCGGCGTCGGAGTCAGGACCGGAGCCCGCATCCTGCTCGAAGTCGGCGACGGCTCAGCCTTCGCCTCGGCCGGCCACCTCGCCTCCTACGCAGGCATCGCCCCGGTCACCCACCGATCCGGCAGCTCCATCCGCGGCGAGCACCCCGCCCGATCCGGCAACCACAAACTCAAACGCGCCCTGTTCCTGTCCGCGTTCGCCGCTCTGCACGACCCAGCCAGCCGCGCCTACTACACGCGAAAACGCGATGAGGGCAAGAAACACAACGCCGCCCTCATCTGCCTCGCCCGCCGTCGCTGCGACGTCCTCTACGCCATGCTCAAGACCAAACAGCCCTACCGCAATGCCTGCCCGACCGAACGATCAGGCCGCAACGTCACCTCCTGCCGATAGCCTCGAACGATGACCGACCCGCGCCCGCTCACCGAATCCAAATCGCTGACGCTGGCACGCCAGTTCCTCGGCCGCACAGTCGACCTCACCATCGACCGACCCTACGGAAGCCACCACCCCACCTGCGGATTCCTCTACACCGTCAACTACGGATTCGTTCCCGGAACGCTCGCACCCGATGGCGAGGAACTCGATGCCTACTTCCTCGGCCCCACCGAGTCCATGACCTCCGCAACCGGGGCATGCATCGCGATCATCCACCGACTACACGACGATGACGACAAGCTGATCGTCATCCCGACCGACCACCTCCACCCCGATGACGCAGCGATCGCCACCACAGTCGAGTTCCAAGAAGAACCCGGGCGCTACATCATCGTCCGGTCATGACCACCCCACACACCGAACCGGCACTTCCGAATCACCAACACCCTTGACGAAAACCATAGGGACACCCCCCCGAAACGACGAGAGGCCCGCACCCCCTGCCGGGTGCGAGCCTCCTAAGTCACGCTTGATCAGATAGCGCGGACGTCCTGGGCCTGCGGACCCTTCTGGCCCTGGCCGATCTCGAACTCCACGCGCTGGCCCTCTTCGAGGGACCGGAAACCCGAGCCGGAAACGGCCGAGTAATGCACGAAGACGTCAGGGCCGCCTCCGTCTTGAGCGATAAAGCCGAAGCCCTTCTCGCTGTTGAACCACTTCACACTGCCTTGAGCCATGTTCTTTACTTCTTACTTCCTGTTGGTGAGCCGAGCAGATCACTTCGATGAGCCCGGTCTCACGATCAACAATGCCATCATCCGACGAATTCAGCCACATCCAGCGGTGGTGACTGTGAGCAAGCCGACGTTGGCGATGGGCTGCGGCTGCCGCCGCAATGCCGGATCCACAGTGCCGGCTACCCTGCCTACACTACTAGCTCAGAGCACAGATCAGCCGGTCAGCGCACACTTTTAGCTATCACCGCAGGCTCCGGCGGTGATCCCAGCAACCATTCTCGGCACATACTTCGGACCGATCCTAAGAAGTTGTAAAGAAAATACGCGATGGGACGCTTTCGCGCGCACTAACTGGTCGGTTTTCAGTTTTGTGACCGCGCCCGATCGATCGCCGCGGCGACGCCATCGAGGACGAGTTCGAGGCCGAAGGTGAAATCCGCGTCGGGATCCTCGCGCGGCGCCTCCCAGATATCGGCGGCGAATAGCCTTGCGGCATCGGGAAATCGTGCCGGATCGACCAACTCGACAAGATCGCGGCCGTAGTTCTGTTCGACCTGCGTTTGTTCGAGACCGGCCGCGCGGCTGCCCACTTCGAGTTCACTGGCAAGTACGAATGCCTGCCGGACATGGCCGCTGACCACAGTGATCACGCCGACCTTGGCCGCCCAGTCCAGATCCGTATCGCGCAGACAGCGCAGTCCCGCATCCATCCATCCGATGGCGTTCGGGCCACGCGGCGGACCGGCAATGGGCAGCCGGGCCAGCCAGGGGCGTCGCTGGAAAGTCGCTCGCTGCGCCAGCGCCCAGCGGCGCAGATGTGTGCGCCAATCCCCACGCGGCTCTGTCGGTTCGATTGCTGGACCGAAGCCGAGATCGGCCATGAGCACGATCAGCTCATCCTTGGAGCCGATGTAACGGTAGAGCGACATGGGCGTGACCCGCAATGCCGCCGCGATCTTGGGCAGAGTCGCGCCGGACAGTCCGTCCCGATCGGCCAGCGCCACGGCGGTGCCGACGACGCGGTCGACGTCGAGTTCGGCCGGGCGACCGAGGCGCGGTCCGGTCGGCAGCCGCCACAGCCTCCGAAGTTCGTCGGGCATGTTCGGTTCCGCCACCGTCCTCCGATCTCGCTGTTCACAGATTCGGCGAACTTTAACATAGGCCTTATAGTATAAGTCATATACTATCTACCGCGGCGAGCCTCGAACCTGCGGGGACCGCACTTCAGGCATTGCCCTTTGGAAGGCGAAAACATATGGACGCCAGAGCTATTCGTCGCACAACCGGTGTCGCCGGCCTCATCGCCGCGCTGCTGATGTTGGTCGAGTTGCCGCTGTACTTCGTCTACAACGGCGCGCCGCCGGACTCGAATGTGTTGACCCGCAGCCTGTTCGGGCTCACCGGACTGACCCTGCTCATCGTATTCATCGCCGGGCTCGGCCAGCTGTTGAAGCAGACGGCGTATGACTGGGTGGGCACGGTGGCCGCGACCGCCGGGCTGTTGTGGTTGGCGGTCGCGTTCGTCGGAACCGGACTCGAGGTCGGCGCGGTGATCCAGGCGCCGGACCCGATCGATCCGACCATCACGGTCAGCGGCACCTACATCCTGTACGGCACGATTTCACGGCTATTAGAGGGATTGTTCCTGGCGGCCTTGGGATTTGCGGTGTCGCGGACCGCGATGCTGCCGCAGTGGGTCGGCCGGTCGGCCTTACTGCTCGCGCTGGTCAACTTCGCATTCGTACCGTCGCTATTCTTCGGGAATGCCCCGGCGAATTTCTATGCGGCCAACGGATGGGGCACGACGGCGACGGTGGGTGGGTTCACCATGCTGTGGATTCTGGCGGTCGGCATCGCCATGGCCGTGCAGCGGCCTACAGTTGCCGCGAGCACCCAGGCGGCCGAGGTCCAGCGGGTGTCCTAGGCTGTGATATCGCCCGCGAATTCGGTGCGCCCGTCGCCGTCGGGGTCGGGAACCGGGCGATCCTGTCGCCGCCCGGTGTGGTCCATTCCGGTTCAGCCGTTCAGGTGGCGCACCTGCCTCGACTTCGACTCGTCGTACGCCACGCGACCGGATAGGTGTTCCGGCACGCCGACCTCCCACCAGGCGCCCGCCTCGGTCCATGCCGATGGCTGAGTGCGCACGACAACGACCGCCGGACGGGACTCGCCGAGGGCGGCGGCGCGGGCCCGCGCATACGCGCCACGGAACTCGACCAGGTCGGTCGCGGTGAAGACCGCACAGCCCAATGATCGAGCATGGCCGACGAAATCGACCCGGGGCGGCCTGGGATGGTTGGTCCGACAGTCGGCATAGAAGTTGTTGAACGGCTCGCCGCCCTGCCCCTCCTGCAGGCGCGCGATCACCGCGTACCCATCGTTATCGCAGACCACCGCGACGAACCGGTGGCCAGCGAAGGCGGCCGAGAACAGTTCGGAGTTCAGCATCAGATAGGAGCCGTCGCCGAGCATGGTGGTGACCAGGCCGTGCACATGCGCCATGGCCGCGCCCCAGGCACCGGCGAGTTCGTACCCCATACAGGAGAATCCGTATTCGACATCCATCGTCGGGACGGTGCCGGTGGCGCGCCAGCCGCCGATCAGTTCGCCGGGCATACCGCCCGATGCGGTCATGACATAGTCGTCCGGTGCGCTCAATTCATTGACGATGCCGACGATTTGGGCATAGCTCGGAGTGCCGGGCGTGGGAGCGCGCAGCTTATCGATATGGGTGTCCCAGGTGGTTCGGAGTTCTTCGGCGCGGGCGGACCATTCGGCGTCGACTCGCCAATTCGCGAGGTGCGCAGTCAGTTCCCGCACAGTCGCATCGGCATCGCCGACAACCGCGAGTGCGCCGTGCTTCACCGCGTCGAAACGGGCCGTATTGATGGTGACCAATCGGACGTCGGGGGCGAAGACGGTCCAGGACGCGGTGGTGAAGTCCTGTAGTCGAGTGCCGATGGCCAGCACCAGATCTGCTTGTGCGGCAGCGGTATTGGCCGATGTCGAGCCCGTCACACCGAGCGGGCCGGTGAACAATGGGTGATCGTGCGGCACGAGGGTCCGGCCCGCTGTCGTCTCTGTGATCGGAATACCGTGCCGCTCGGCGAATTCGAGTACCAGTCGGCCCGCACCGGAATAGCGGACGCCGCCGCCGAGGACCAGAAGCGGACGTCGCGCCGAGCGCAGCGCGTCGGCGGCTTCGGCCACTACCCGCGAGTCGGGGCGGGCACGCGTGATTCGGTGCACGACCGGCTCGAACAGTGCCTCGGGGAAGTCATAGGTCTCGGCTTGCACGTCCTGGGGCAATGCGAGCGTCACCGGTCCCGCATCAGCCGCGTCGGTCAGCACCCGGGCCGCTTGGGGCAGGGTGGCGATCAATTGTTCGGGGCGCGTGATGCGGTCGAAGTATCGGCTGACCGCGCGAAACGCGTCATTGACGGTGACGGTGGGGTCGCCGAAGTGCTCGACCTGTTGCAGCACCGGATCCGGTGCTCGACTGGTGAAGGTGTCGCCGGGAAGCAGCAGCAGCGGTAGGCGATTCGCATGAGCGACACCGGCCGCCGTCACCATATTCAGTGCGCCGGGACCGATCGAGGAGGTCGCGATCCCGACCTGACGGCGGTGGGTGGCCTTCGCCAGACCGACCGCCGCCAAGGCCATCCCCTGCTCGGTATGCCCACGCCAGACCGGTATTTCGGCACTGCGCTCCTGCAGCGCGGTGCCGAGCCCGAGCACATTGCCGTGCCCGAAGATCGCGAAAACGGCCGGGAACAGGGGTACTTCACGACCATCCAGGGTCTCCGAGCGCTGGGCGACCAGCCAGCCGACCAATGCCTGCGCCATCGTCAACTTCATGCGAACCGTCCTCGAAGTCGTGGGTTCACGGCGTGACCACTCGCTGCAACTCGTGCTGGAGTGCGTCCAATTCGGCGCCACCGGCCATTTGCCTGGTCAGCTCCGGCAAATCGATCTCGGACTTCTCGTAGGAGCCGAGCATCGCGCCGCGCTTGAGCAGGAGGAAGCGGTCGCCGACCGGGAAGGCATGATGCGGGTTGTGCGTGATCAGGATGACCCCGAGCCCGCGGTCTCGTGCCTGCACAACGTATTTCAGCACCACACCGGCCTGCTTCACGCCGAGGGCGGCGGTCGGCTCGTCCAGAATCAGCACCTTGGCCCCGTAGTGCACCGCCCTGGCGATCGCGATGCACTGACGCTGGCCACCGGACAGCGTGCCGACCGGCTGCTCCATATCGCGGATCTCGATGCCCATATCCGCCAGCGCCTGCCGGGCGATATCGCGGCCCCTGCGACGGTCGAGCAGTCGCAGCGGGCCGTATCCGAGGGTCGGCTCGGAGCCGAGTACGAAGTTGCGCCACACGCTCATCAGCGGCACCACCGCGAGATCCTGGTACACGGTCGCGATGCCGTGATCCAAAGCCTCTCGGGGCGAGGACAATCGGATCGTCTGCCCGTCGATCTTCAGCTCACCGCGGTCGTGCTGGTGCACACCGGCGAGAATCTTGATCAGCGTCGACTTGCCCGCACCATTGTCGCCGAGGATGCAGGTGACCTGTCCCGCGTTCACGACCGTCGAGACGTCACGCAAGGCGACGACACCGCCGTAGCTCTTGCCGATATCGATCGCTTCGATCAATGGTGTCGGCCCGGCCGGCACCACGCCACCGCCACTGGTCGAATCGCTCCGCGATGCTGTGTTCATCGGCGTACCCTCTCGGCTCGCTTCTTGAATATGTTGTTGACCAACACCGCTGCCAACAGCAGCACGCCGAGGAACAGCATGAACCAGTCACTGTCCCAACCGGCGAAAACGATGCCCTGACGCGCCATGCCGAAGATCAGCGCGCCGATCGCGGCGCCGACCGCCGAACCGAATCCGCCGGTCAGCAGGCAGCCGCCGACCACGGCCGCGATGATGTAGTGCAGCTCCAGCCCGACACCCTGATTCGCCTGCACGCTGGAGAAGCGGAGGATACTGCAGGAACCGACGACCCACCCCGCGAAGGCCGTGGTCATGAAGAGCAGGATCTTGGTCCGGTCGGCGGGAACGCCGACGGCCCGCGCACTGGGTAGCGCACCGCCCACCGCGAAGATCCAGTTGCCGAATTTCGTGCGTACCAGCACAAGTGCGGCGATCGCGGTCAGCACCACCCACCAGACGACCGAGGCCTGCAGGTGGGTGTCGCCGATATCCAGTGTCGATGCGAAAACCCATCCGGCCGAGTTGTACCCCTCGGCGCTGCGAATGCCGGATACCTGAACGGTTCCGGTGACCAACCGGGTTACGCCGAGGTTGAGACCCTGCAGCGCGAGGAAGGTGCCGAGCGTGACGATGAAGCTCGGTAGACCGGTACGCATCACCAGCCACCCGTTGAACGCACCGACGGTCAGCGCGAAGAGCAGCGAAACCAGCAGCGCCAGCCAGACATTCCATCCCGCATGCACCGCGAGCAGTGCGGTGACCAGCGCGGTGGAGGCGGTCATGACACCGGCGGACAGATCGAATTCACCGCCGATCATCAATAGCGCGACCGCGACCGCCATGATGCCGAGTGTGGACGAATCGTCCAGCCAGGTCGCGACGCCGAGCGGACTGAGGAACCGGTCGGTAATGACCGAGAAGAATACGAAAACCAATGCGGCGCCCAGCAATGCCCCGATCTCCGGTCGGACGATCAAGCGCTGGAACAGCGAGGGGCCCTCCGGCGGGCTGCTGGGTGCGACCTCGGAAGTTTTGGTGGCAACAGTCATTTCATCCACTCCTTCAGCGCATGCCCAGTGCCACGCGCGCGGCCACGGCTTCGACATTGTTCTTGTCGACGAAGGCGGGCCCCGTCTGCACCGGTGCGCCACCACCGACCGAGTTCAGGTTCGTCCGATACAACTGCAGCAGCACCACCGGCAGATAACCCTGCTCGTATTGCTGCTGGTCCACCGCGAACAGCAGCTTGCCCGCCCGAATCGCCTCGACCACATCGGTATTCAGGTCGAAGGTCGCGACCGTGGCGGCCGACTGCGATTCCTTCACCCCATCGACCGCGCGGGCGGCGACTTGTGAATTCAGCGTCAGCACCGCGTCGATGGACCTATCCGCCTCCAGCGCGCCCTTGATGCGGGACTGCGCGTCGGTGGGATTATTGATATCCACCTGCAAGGTGGTGCCATTGCCGAAGGCCTTGGTCGCGCCATCGCAGCGCTGATTGGCGCCGATATTGCCCGCCTCGTGGATGACGCACAGCAACTTCTTGCGGCCCGCGTCGGCGAGGCGTTTACCCGCGGACTGCCCGGCCAGCGTCTCACTTTGTCCCACATGGCCGATGGCGCCGAATTTCGCGCTCTCGCTCTCGCCCGAATTGATGGTCACCACTGGAATACCCGCGGCGACGGCCTTCTCGATCGAGGGCCGAAGTGCCTCCGGATTCGCCATCGATACGACCAGACCGTCCACGCCCTGCGCGACCGCATTATCGATGAGCTTGGCCTGCTGCCCGGGATCGCCGGAGGAGTTGTACTCGACACGGACGCCGAGATCCTTGCCCGCCGCCTCTGCACCGTTTTTGACGACGTTCCAGAAGGCGTCACCGGGGCTGCCGTGGGTCACCACCGCGACCGACCCCAACTTGCCCTGGGCGACGGGGGAATGGGTCGGAGCGGGGACATCCGCACCCGGACCGCTACACGCGGCGAGAATGGTGGCCGCGGCCAGCCACGGCACCAGGCGGCGCGATCGCCGCCACCACGGCGTGCGTATTTCCAGTGACATCGTTGTCATCACTTCCCATCTAGATTCGGGCGGAGTCGAGAGCGGAACCGATGCCCGCGAGGTGGATCAGACTGCGGGCGGCATCTCGGCTCGGCAGTTCCGCCGAATCCTCGGGGCGCAATGCCGTGTCCTGTTCGATGACATACCAGCCGCGGTATCCGGCGGCATGCACGCTGCGCACCAGGGCGTCGATATCGACATCGCCGTCGCCGAGCGGGACGTAGATGCCCTGGCGGACCGCGTCGCTGTATTCCATTGCGCCGCTGCGCACTCGGTCGGCGATCGCATTGCGCACATCCTTGAGGTGGATGTGTCCGATGCGATCCGGATAGCGCTGCGCGAGGCGCACCGGATCGGTGCCGCCGATGAGCAGGTGGCCGGTGTCCAGGCACAGGTCGAGATCGGAATCGGCGAGGAAGCGGTCGACTTCGGCTTCGTTCTCGACGTAGGTGCCGACATGTGGATGCAGCGTGGTGCGGAGTCCATATTCGGCGGCGACATCCCTTATGGCGGCGGCCGTTTCGATGAGGGTTCGCCACTCTTGATCGGAAAGCGCTGGGCGCGTGTCATATCCGTCGAGACCGGTGGCGGCCGCGAGGACGACTACCTCCGCACCCGTCGCGGCGAATAGCGCGGCGTTCTCGCGGGCGGCCGCGATCGCCTGCTCCGGGTCGCGGTGCAGCGCGAGGGCGAGGAACCCACCGACCGAGCTGATTCCGAATCCGTCGAGCAGCGAACGCAATTCGAGGGGATCGCGCGGTAGATAGCCGGGCGGGCCGAGTTCGGTGGCCGAAATGCCGAGCGCGGCCATCTCGGTCAGCACGGTCCGCGCGTCGAGCACGTGACCCCAACCGGGGACTTCACAGACTCCCCAGGAAATTGGGGCGGCCGCGATGCGCAGCGGGTGGCGCGGTTCGGGCGCATCCGCCACCCGGCCACCGCCCGTCATCGAATCGCTATGCGATGCAGTACTCATCGGGACTCTCCGACCTTCAGCGTCGATCATGCGCTCCGAACTATTGGAGCGCTCCAACTATGTAACGTGGGTCATAGTGTGTCAAGTACTGCATCGTCAGCTCTTATATCGCTGCGACCAGCGAAAATCCGGCCGTCCAGCGGAAATGCACCGAGCTGGCGATGGGAAAAATGCCGGATTAGAGCGCTCTATTGCCTAGCGGGCGTCAACCTTGTAACGTCCGACACTGCATGAGCACGGCGATTAGGGAACGGAGGCGAAATGGCTCGACCGACCATGGAGGACGTCGCCGCCCGCGCCGGTGTGTCCCGCGCGCTGGTATCCCTCGTCATGCGCAACTCACCCAAGGTCAGCGAACACCGCCGTCGCGCGGTGCTAGCGGCCGCGAAAGACCTCGGCTACCAACCGCACATCATGGCGCGATCGCTGGCCAGCCGGACCTCCAATATCGTCGGCGTCATGGTCTCCGACCTGCGCAATGCGTTCTTCGCCGATGTGGTGGAGGGGATGGACGCGGCCGCGCAGGAGGCGGGCCTGGAACTGATCCTCAATACCGGGCGCCGCAGCGCCGCCCGCGAACGCACCGCACTGGAGAGCCTGCTGTCCTTCCGACCCGGCGGCGTTATCCTGCTCTCCCCCGTACTGCCCATTGCGGCCGTCCGCGAAGCCGCCGAAAAGTGTCCGGTCGTGCTCATCTCGCGCAGTTCCGCCATTGCCGATGTCGACACCGTCAATGACAATGGCGAGATCGGTGCCGCGCTGGCCGTGGATCATCTGGTCGCGCTCGGCCACCGTCGGATCGTGCATCTCGACGGCGGTGGCGCCTTCACCTCGGCCGCGCGCCGTCGCGGGTACCGCGACGCCATGGCGCGAAATGGGTTGGAGCCCATGATCATCGCGAGCGAGCACACCGATTCCGCGGGTATCGCCGCGATCCAGAAACTGCTGAACCTGTTCTCTCGCGGCAACTTTCCCACCGCGCTGGTGTGCGGTAACGACTTCAACGCCGTCGGCGCGATGTCGGCGTTGGAAGAGGCCGGACTTTCAGTGCCGCACGATGTTTCGATCGTCGGCTATGACAACACGTCGCTGGCCGCGCTGCGACACGTCTCCCTGACCACCATCGATCAGCCCCGAAACCAGATGGGTCGCTTGGCAATCGAGGCGCTCATCGAACGCCTGCGCGACGGCCGCACCGAACCGGTGCGCCGCCGCCTGCAACCGTCACTGGTCGTCCGTGCGACGACTGCCGCTCCCCGCGACTGACCCGGGTCCGACTGTCGGCCCCGGCATCAACAACCGCCATTTCGTATTTCATTAGGAGGAGAGCCGATGACATCCGCGCACACCGTCACTGTTGGCCTGGCAGGCACCGGAAGAATCGGCACCTCCCACGCCGAGACGCTCAAACACCTGCCCGGTGTCGACACCGTCATCGTCGCCGATGCCGACGCCGAGCGCGCCCGCGCCGCCGCCGGAAAACTCGGCGTCGAAGTAGTCGCCGATATCGACGCCCTGTTCGCCTCGCCCCTGGACGGCCTGGTCATCGCGACGGCCACCGATTCCCATCCCGAACTCATCACCCGAGCCGTGGACGCGGGCATCCCCGTCTTCTGCGAAAAGCCGGTGGCCGCCGACATCCAAGGCACCCTCGAGGTCATCACCCACATCGAAAACTCCACCGTCCCGGTCCAGATCGGCTTCCAACGCCGCTTCGACGCGGGCTACCGCGCCGCTCGTGCCGCCATCGCCTCCGGCGCACTCGGCTGGCTGCACACCCTGCGCGCCACCACCCTCGACCCCGCACCCCCACCCGCCGAATACATCCCCCGCTCCGGCGGTCTGTTCCGCGACTGCGGCGTCCACGATTTCGACATCATCCGCTGGGTCACCGGCCGCGAGGTAGTCGAGGTCTACGCCACCGGCGCCAACCGAGGCGAAACCTTCTTCGCCGACGCAGGCGACGTGGACACCGCCGCGGTACTCCTGCGCCTGGACGACGGCACCCTCGCCACGGTCTCCCTGAGCCGCTACAACGGCGCAGGCTACGACGTCCGCCTCGAAGCCCTCGGCTCCCGCGGCAACGCCATCGTCGGCCTCGACGACCGCGCCCCCTTGACCTCCGTCGAACCCGACTACACCCCCTCCACCTTCCCCGCCTACCCCGGCTTCATGGAACGCTTCCGCCGCGCCTATACCGACGAACTCGCCGCATTCCTCTCCGTGATCAAGGGCGACCTCGAAAACCCTTGCACCCCTGCCGATGCCTTGGCCGCGTTCTACATCGCCGAGGCGTGTGAACTCTCCCGCCGAGAGGGCCGCTCCGTCGCGGTTTCCGAAGTCCGGCACTGATCCGGACCGTCGTCACCGGCCGACTGTGTCACGGCTCGTGCCGCAGTCGGTCACGACAGCCTCGAACCTCGGCGACGACACGCCGCCGCGGTGATCCACCGCGTGAGCGGCAAGGTCATCGCGGCCGTCGCGGAGACGATGGATGCGGATCAGTTGGCCGAGCAACTGCGGGGCGACAGCGAAGATCATGACCGGGCCGGCAGGGGGCGGAGGCGTACTACGGCGATGCCGTGGGCCAGGGCGGTGCGGAGGGCGGGAAGGTTGGTGGTGCCGTCGGGGTCGAGGTGGATTCTGGCGAAGCGACCGTGGGTCGGGTTTTGGGTGAGGATTTCGCGGTAGAGGGTGGCGGCGCGGGGCTCGTCGGTGATGACCTCGTGGTCGGCTTGGATGTCGGCGCCGCGGAAGCGGATCCGGACCGGAGTGCCCGGAATAAGGTTGCGGCGCCAGTTGGCGGCGGTGCCGATCAGGAGGTGGCCGTCGTGTTCGGCATAGCCGACGGGGTTGGCGTATTCGCGGCCGGTTTTGCGGCCGGAGACGGTGACGATGAGGAGTTTCTTGCTCAGTAGCGGGTGCAGGCGGGATCGGAGGATGGCGCGGACGACGGCGTCGCCGATGCGCTGGGTGCGGGATTGGGTGGTAGGGGCCTTGGTCGGGGTGGACATGGTGCCTCCGCTGGTCAGTTAATTACTGAGTGGATACTCAAAAAATACGACTATGTGGGGCATACTGCAAGGGTTGATGCGGCATGGAGAGGAGATCGGGGTGGCGGCGTCCGCGGATGGTGCACGGCCGACTCGCGCGCAACGGGGACGGCCCTCGACGGGGGTGCGGGAGTCGGTTGTGGTGGCGGCGCAGGAGATTTTGGTTGAGGCGGGGGTGGCTCGGCTGACCACGAAGGAAGTAGCGAAGCGGGCGGGGGTGGCCGAGTCGAGCATCTTCTATCACTTCGGGGATCGAATGGGTTTGCTGCAGGCGGTGATCCAGCGGCATCTGCGACCGGTCAAGGATGTGCTCGGGGAGGTCGAGGAACAGCCCGGGTTGCGGGCGGGTCTGGTGGCGCTCGTCGAAGCGTTGGAGGGGTTCTTTCTGGATGCCATTCCGGTAATGGCCGCGGTGCAATCGGATGCGGAGTTGCGCGCGAAGTATGCCGAGCGCAGTCGGGAGTTGGATATCGGGCCGCACCGCGCGGTCGACGCTGTCATTGCGCACCTGTCGATGCCACGCGCGGACCAGCGCGTACCGGTCTCGGTGGATCTGCGAGCAGTCGCTCTGCTCCTGGTCGGCGCGGCGCATCAACGCGCGCTGCAACGTCACCTGAGCCCACCCGACGTGGTCACGGCGCTGCCCACAACCGAATCCATTGTGGACACGGTTATGCCTATCCTCGGCTGAGAACGCCGAGTACCTGCGTGTGGTGAATCGACTCGCGGAAGTCGACCTGCCCGTCTCGCCCGCACACCCTCGACCGGAAGACGCCCGAACCAGTGCCGTGCCCAGCTAGCTCCTGCCGCATCCAGCCCTCGGGCCGGGGTCTGTCGAACGTAGCCGAATGGTCGTCGCGCAGGACCGTATTCGACCGCGATCTACGCTCGGCGAGCAGTCGGAGTGGGTAGCGCAGCAATCTATCTGGACGGGGTAGTAGGCCCGTCGTTGGCGCGACCATGCCGTTCTTCCGCTGACGGATACCGCGTACCTACTCGGCGACGGCCGAATGGCAAAAGGGAGCGTTATCGAGCAGGCAACAGCCGACCGATGACCTCAGCGAGCTGTTTCACATTGCGGCATTCGTGCATGGTGATGTGTTCGGCGAATACATGTGCGGCCGAATCACCGCTGGACCAGGAGCGGGCGGGTTCGGGATTGAGCCAGTAGGCGTGTTTCGCGCGGTCCGACATTGCCCGCAGCGCAGCGAGATTCGGATCGGTACGGTTGGTGCGGGCGTCGCCGAGGATGAGCAGCGAGCTGCGGGGCCCGAGGGCGTCGAGGTAGTTGTCGACGAAGCCTTGCAGCGCCTCACCGTAGTTGCTGCTGCCGAAGCGGGCGACTTTGGAATCGCGCACGATTCGGGCGGCGGTACCAGGGACGGGTGGCTCACCAGGAGTAAAGAAGCCAGTGATTTCGTCGCAGGTGTCGATGAAGCCGAAGCTGCGGACCCTGCTGAATTGGTCCTGCAGCGCCTGCACGAGTTGCAGGGTGAATTCCGCAAAACCCGTGACGGAGCCGGACAAGTCGGCCAGTACGACCAGGTCGGGGCGGCCGTGTTTGCGGGCGCGCAGCACCGGGTCGATCGGCACTCCCCCGGTTGCCATGGAGCGACGCAGGGTTCGGCGCATATCGATCTGGCCGCGGACCGCCTTGCGGCGGCGGGCGGCGAGGCGGGTGGCGAGTTTGCGAGCCAACGGGTTGACCAGGCGGCGCATTTCGGCGAGGTCTTGTTCGCGGGCGCCGAGGAAGTCGACCCGATCGGTGCTGGATTCGACGCCGCGACGGGCAATATATTCGGTGCCGCGCAGTTGCGCGGAGCGCAGGCGCGCCTCGGTTTGGACGGCGGTGCGGAATTCGCGCAGGCGGCGGTCGGCTTCGATGGTACGCACGGTGGTGTCGAGGTCACCTCCCATGCCTGCGACGATGCGTTCGACAAGTTCTTCCGGCCGTAGGGATTTCATGGTCAGGTAGGAGGACCAGCCCGCACCCGATGCGGTGCTGACCGGGCTCGCGGTCACGCCGGTGCCGACTCCGCCGTATCCGCCCAGCTCGGTGAGCGCCTGCCGAGCGAGTTCGGTTACCGCATCGCGGTCGTTTCGGGCGAGGGTGTCCACCAAGCGGTCGCGCAGTGCGTCGACGGACTCGGAGGTCGACGGCGTTGCCGACCGCGGCTGTTCGGCGGTCAGGAAGTAGAGATCGAAGAGCTGGTCGAAAACGGCGCGCTGGCCGTTGCGGCGCAGCAGACAGGCGGCCATGCCGGAACGCAGGCGGTTGCGGTCGGAGAGACCGAGCGCCAGCATTGCCCCGGCGGCGTCGATGGTTTCGCTCGGCCCCGCGGAGATTCCATGGTCACGCAACAGTCCGACGAATTCGACGAGACGATCGGTCAGCGCATCACTGGGAGTGGTCACGATGGTCTGCGATCGTGTGGCTCAACAGCGGGCAGTTCCAGGCGATCGATGGCGATGCGGTGGTCGGCTTGGTATTTGAGCAGTACGCCGAGGGTGGAGCGCACGATAGTGCCGGTCAGGTTCCGGGTACCGAGGGCGACCAGAGTGCGCGCCCAGTCTACGGTTTCGGCGATCGACGGAGGCTTGCGCAGCGACAGTTCGCGAAGGGCGCCGACCATTCGGACCACTGGCTCCCCCAGCGCATCGTCCAACTCGGGCACCTTCATGCGGACGATGGCGCGTTCCAACTCGGCTGTCGGGTAGTCGATGTGGAGGTAGAGGCAGCGGCGTTTCAGCGCCTCGGACAGGTCGCGGTTGGCATTGGAGGTGACGAGGACGATGGGCCTGCGGACCGCGGTGACGGTACCGAGTTCGGGGATGCTGACCTGGTAGTCGCCAAGGACCTCCAGGAGCAGTCCTTCGAGTTCGATATCGGCCTTGTCGAGTTCGTCGATTAGCAGCACGGTCGGATGCGGGTTTCGAATCGCGGCCAGCAGCGGACGCTGGAGCAGGAATTCCTCGGTGAAGACGTGGTCGCGGGTGCTGTCCCAGCCTTCGTTATCGGTGGCGGTGATGCGCAGCAGTTGCTTGGCATGATTCCACTCGTAGAGCGCGCGGGCCTCATCGATGCCCTCGTAGCACTGCAGGCGCACCAGGTCGGAGCTGGTGGCGGTGGCGATCGCCTTGGCCAGCTCGGTCTTGCCGACACCCGCCGGGCCCTCGATCAGCAGGGGCTTGCCCAGGTGCCCGGCGAGGAACACCGCGGTGGCGATGTCGGTGGAGGGCAGGTATCCGGCGTCGGTGAGCCGCCGCGTCACCTCGTCGACCGAACCAAAGAACTTACTCATCAGTAACTAGTCTACGGCCTGTGTGCACGGAAGATCGGCCGGGGGCGGCGACGTCAGTGGGGCTGGACAGACCCTGAGCCCAAATCCTCACCTGCTAGGGGAATCGTCATACCAAAGGTTGATTCTTCCCTCGAATCCCGCTTCACCTCTGGTCTTTCGGACAAAAGCGGCACAGGGTGTACGTGCGGTCGATGCGCAAATGCGAGCAGACCCTCGTCGGGGAATGGCGAACGCACCGTTCGCCGCAGATAGAAAGGATTCACAGTGTTTTCCAGAACGACGTCCGTTCCAGGCCGGGCCGTGGTGGCCAGAGTGGCCATCGCCGGCGCACTCGCCGCAGTTCCGTTGACCGCGTTGGCGATTCCCGCCTCGGCCGACCCGACCGCCACCGAACCCAGCGTGACCGAGGTGCGGCACCCGCACAACGACTGGGATTGCGACCGCCCCGGCTTCTTCGACGACTGGGACCATCACCCCGGACGGTGGGATGACTGCGACTTCCCCGGTCGCTGGAACGATCCCTGGCGATTCCCGCGCCACCTCTTCCCGCGCGGCGCATTCGGCAGCAGCTGATCCCGAGCAATAGCGGCCCGGCACCGAGCAGGTGCCGGGCCGTTCTACGTTCGGCGCCGAGCGCTGTGCAGAAGTATCCGGCCCGCACCGCGAACCCTGTCGCCGACCGACTCCGGGTTGATACCTCCGGGAATACCCCCACCCCAGTCGGATCCCATCTCATACATCCGACTGAAATAACCCTGAATTAGCCTGCGACAGAAGACTTTTCGACGACAAGACGCCAGAGTGGGAGCATGACAACGACGCCCCGCCGAATGCTGGCCCAGGTGGCCGCGGCCGCCGCTATCGCCGTAGTTCCCTTGACCGCCCTGGCAATTCCCGCCTCGGCCGCGCCAGCGACGGGCTCCGCCGGATCCGGCGGGGGCTGCGAGACGGCCGAAAATCGAGACGCGTGCGAACAGGCATGGCGGGATGAGCAGGCGCGGCGCAAGCGGGAGGACGATAACTGGGCGAACAGCCTGAACAATCCGGCCAACCCCATGAGCCCGCTCAACCCCAATAACCCGGCCAACCCGCAATATCAGTGGGAGCACAGCCTGAACAATCCGGCCAACCCGATGAGCCCCTTGAACCCCATGCACCCGAATAACCCGAATAACCCAAGTAGCCCGAGCACCCCAAGCAGCCCGAGCAGCCCGAGCAGCCCAAGCAGCCCAAGCAGCCCAAGCAGCCCAAGCAGCCCAAGCAGCCCGAGCAGCCCAAGCAGCCCGAGCAGCCCAAGTAACCCGAGCAGCCCTACCCCTGGCCACTGACCACGAACCGAGGACACCGATGGCCCGCCTCGCCCCCGGAGCGGGTCCGAATTCCCGCCGCGATTCACGGCATAGGCGCACGGAAGTGACTGGGTTCGGCGTCGGCGGGCACTGCGCTGGCCGCGGTGAACGGCTCCACCTCGGCCCGCAACTCGACGAGGTGTCGAGCGTGCGCCGCTAGCGCGCGGTCCTCGTCGGAAACCGGAACCCACTGCCGGACGGGCAGCGCCTTTCCACTGCCGTCCACCGCGACGACGACGGCGAGCCCGTGCGCCGCAAGAGCCGGTTCGTCGGAGTGGGTATCCGTGGCGGTCACGTGCACGCTGACGTGCATACTGCGCGGACCGGTATAGATCAGCCGAGCACCGACCTCGACGATATGACCGATGACAATGGGCCGGTAGAACCGGATCCCGCCGAAGTAGGACGTAATGACATGCTGTCCAACCCAATCGGCGCCGCAGATATAGGCCGCCTCATCGATCCACTGCATCGTGCGACCGCCGTGCACCTTGCCGCCCCAGTTGATATCCGACGGCGCCGCCAGGAATCGCAGCGTGCCGGTAGGTGCGGTGCCCGCCGATGTGTACTGCTGGGCGGCCATCGCCTCTTCGATCCGCTTGCGCACCGAAATCCGCGCCCGCGCCTGCCGGTGCCGCTGTAACTCGAGAATCGTGGTCGGATTCCACTGCGGCACTTCCACGGTCCGCCGATTGTCGTCGACCGCGACGAAAATCGTCAGACATTGCGCCGTCTGCACCGGCTTGCGTCGCGTGGGATCGGTCGAATAGACGCTGACGAGGATATGCATGCTGGTGCGTCCCGTATGCACGAGATTCGCATGCAATTCGACCAACTCACCGACCGCGATCGGCCGGTCGAGATGAATATTTCCGACGTAGGCGGTGACGCAGTAACAACCACTCCACTGAGCCGCCGCCGCATAGGCGACCTTATCGATCCATTCGAGTAGCTTTCCGCCGTCGACCGAGCCCGCGATGCCCGCATCGGCCGGTTTGACGAGGAAGCGGTGGATGGCCTCGGCACGTCGACCCGGCGATGCCGAACTCGGTGCGGAAGCGGGGACAAATGTGGTGGATGAGGTGCTCACGACTCGCGATCTGTTCGGCAGACAAAGGCTTCGACTCCGTTGTCCCCGAAGACGATAGGCAACCGCGCCGCTACGGGCGAGTAGCGAGCCCCGCCGATCCGAGAGTCAGTGGACGTATTTGGCGGAGCGAGGGGATTCGTTGCGGCGTTTGGTTCGCCGCTTGGTGTTGACGAGGTTGATATCGCCGCCGTAGTGGGCCAGGACACGATTGTCCATGACCGCGCGCCAGATCGCGGGGACAGCAGCCAGCAGGATCATGCTGGCGTAGCCCGCGGGTAGCTGTGGCGCCTGCTCCGAACTGCGCAGGGTCTGGTAGCGGCGGCCGGGGTTCGCGTGGTGGTCGCTGTGGCGCTGTAGATGGAACAGGAATAGGTTCGTGACCAGACGGTCACTGTTCCAGCTGTCACGCGGGGAGCAGCGCACATATTTGCCATTGCGACCGCGCTGGCGAAGCAGTCCGTAGTGCTCGACGTAGTTCACCGTCTCGAGCAGCCCCGCGCCGATCAGCGCCTGCAGTGCCAGAAATGGGATCACCATCGGACCAAAGATGACGATCAGCGTGCCGAACAGCACGACACTCATCGACCAGGCCTGCAACAGATTATTGTCCCGACAGAACCAGCGCTTTCCCTTGCGGGACAGGCGTTCACGCTCCAAGGCGAGGGCTGAGCGGAAGCCGCCGATCATACTGCGCGGCAGGAACTCCCACAGTGATTCGCCGAATCGGGCACTGGCCGGATCTTCCGGCGTCGCGACGCGCACGTGATGGCCGCGATTGTGCTCGACGAAAAAGTGCCCGTACCCCGATTGCGCCAGTGCGATTTTCGCCAGCCAGCGTTCGAGGTGCTCGACCCGATGGCCGAGTTCGTGGGCGGCATTGATTCCGATGCCCGACACGAACCCGAGCGTCACGGCCAAACCGAGCTTATCGGATATGCTCAGTGCGTCTCTGGACCAGAGAAATCCCGCGATGAGCAGGCCGATGAACTGTAGCGGCAGGAAAAGGTAAGTGCACCACCGGTAGAAGCGATCGTTGGACAAGGCCTCGTAGTCCTCGTCGCGCGGATTGCTCCCGTCATTCCCTATTGCCCAGTCCAGCAGCGGGATCACCACGAGCACAATGATCGGACCGATCCACCAGAAAATCTCCAGGCCCGTACGGGCCACCAGTTGTGAAGGCAGTACCGAACAACTCGGAGCGATCAACCCCAGTATCCACAGATACCGCTTGGGGTCGCGTCTTTCAGTATTCTCGAAGATCGACATAGGCGCCTCGGGCATCCAACAGAACTACACCGACAGAGAGTGTGGCCGCCGAAATCCGTTGCGGTGAAACTGTCGTTCTAGAATAGCCGTGTCTGCGCCGCGTGCCAGCGATCTTTCGAAATCCACGTTCTGACCTGGCGGCTTTCCTTGGCCGAGGACGGATTTCGCCGCGCCAGGCGGTGCTGCGGGCCCGAAATCGAATCCGACACTCGATCTGCGTGCCCGACGGCGGGTTTCGGCCCTGGGACCGGCCCGCCACCGGGCACTACGCACCGAAATCGCCAGCGCTACGGTAGCGCCGCGCAGTTGGACGGAGCGGGCATACCCGCGAGCCGATCGGTCAACCACTGCTGCGAGGCCACCATGGCCGGGAAGAAGGCGATCACGTGGGTGCCGACGAGTCCGGATGCGGGAGGAATTTCGGCGTTCGCTTCCAACTGAACGGGCACTCCGCTACCGCACCAACCGGCGGCCACGTCGCGCACCGGCACAAAAGGCGCTCCCTGGTCGTTCACGGCCGACGCGGCAAGTACCGGAACGGCCGGGGCGCGGGTGCCGATACGCTGCTCGGCGAATGCCGACTGCAACACCGGGGACCGATCGATAACGGCGGTGATCGGTTCACCGCTGGTGGTCCACTCGGACGTGCGCCCATGCTCCTGGGCAAGTCCGGCCGGGACCGCACATTTGCCCAGGGATTCCGCCAGGATCGCCTTGCCGAGGTCGTTGAGTTCGGCATCGAGCACCGGACGAGTTTCCGGGTAGTCGGCGGCAATGCCGTTGAGTATCCAGGCGATTGACGGTGCGAAATCGGCGCGGCCATCGTTGAATCCGATGAAGTATTCGTCGTCGACCACCGGCCCACCGACGTAGGCGCCGCGCACATTCAGATCGGGGGCGTAGCTCGATTGCAGTTCGGCCGCACCGGCGGAGGCCATACCGCCCTGCGAATACCCGTAGAGGATGACCGGCGTGCCGGGGTTGAGACCGGTGTCGGGCAACTGCAAGGCGGCGCGCGCGGAGTCCAGTACCGCATAGGCTTGCGACTTCCGGTTGAGATAGTCGTGCACGTCGGGCGTGCCGAGTCCGTGATAGTCGGTCACCACTATCGCCACACCGCGGTTGAGCAGTGAACGGATTGCCACCAGATCGTATTCGAAGATTATGTCCAACGGAGGCTGGAACTCGGCGATAGTCGACATCAGCTTCGAGGGCGCGCATTGATCGCCCTGCCCCTTGGTACCGCCCGCGTACGCGATCAGCGGCCGCTCGCCCGGCCCGTTCCACGGCACGGTCGGCTGCAGATACGTGCCGACCACCGCCGTCGGGGCATCGTGGGTATCGCTGCTGACGTACATCATGCGCGTCGCCGCCGCGGGGACCACTCCTGGCTGTCCGGGCGCCGACATTGCCACCGGCGCCGGTTCGGCTCGAACAATAGTGCCCCGCCCGTCCGGGAGCGATGGCGGTGGAAGGTAGAAATCATCGGCCTCCGCGACCTGTTGCTCCCCCGCCGGTTGCGCCCATATATGAGGTGCGGCGATAGTCCCGCCTCCGACCACGATCAGGGTTCCCGTCAAAGCTGCGGTCAATCCAAATATCCGGCTGCGCACGATGTCGGATCCTTCCTGCGAAATTGGGAGGTACCCATGGCGTCTAGAATCGGATAGAGAGGGTATCTCCCGCAGTAGCGGTTTTCCGTGAATCCCGACGAGAATCGCCGATCCGTGACGGCCTCGAACCCGCAAACACCGAGGTCCATTTCGGCGTGAAACTCCTCGACTACGAGTTCGGGTCGGAGCCGGTGCTCATGTAAGTAGCGGCAATTGCGTGGCCGCGGCATAAGCGACCACCGAAACAACAGTGGCCCACCCCGACGAATCGGGATGGGCCACTGCCGTGTTTTCGCGTATTACGCGGTTTCGGTGATCGGCCGGTCGACCCAGCTCATCAGGCCGCGCAGCTTGGCGCCGGTGACCTCGATCGGGTGCTCGGCATTGGCCTTGCGCAGCGCCTCGAGCTCCTTATTGCCGCCCTCGACATTCGCGACGAGCCGCTTGACGAAGCTGCCGTCCTGGATGTCGCGCAGGATTTCCTGCATGCGCTTCTTGGTGTCGGCATCGATAACCCGCGGACCCGACAGGTAGCCACCGAATTCGGCGGTGTCGGAGACCGAGTAGTTCATCCGGGCGATGCCGCCCTCGTACATCAGATCGACGATGAGCTTGAGCTCGTGCAGCACCTCGAAGTAGGCCATCTCCGGGGCGTAGCCCGCCTCGACCATGACCTCGAAACCGGTCTTCACCAGCTCTTCGGTACCACCACAGAGCACCGCCTGCTCACCGAACAGGTCGGTCTCGGTCTCTTCCTTGAAGGTGGTCTTGATGACACCCGCGCGGGTACCGCCGATGCCCTTGGCGTAGGACAGCGCCAGCGCCTGACCCTCACCCTTCGGGTCCTGCTCGACCGCGATCAGGGCCGGAACGCCCTTGCCATCGACGAACTGACGACGCACCAGGTGGCCGGGGCCCTTCGGCGCGACCATGCCGATGGTCACATTGGCCGGGGGCTTGATCAGGCCGAAGTGGATGTTGAGGCCGTGGCCGAAGAACAGCGCGTCGCCGTCCTTCAGGTTGGGCTCGATGTCGTTGGTGAAGATCGACGCCTGAGCGGTGTCGGGGGCGAGCACCATGATCACGTCGGCCCACGCGGCGACCTCGGCCGGGGTGCCGACGGTCAGACCGGCCTCTTCGGCCTTCGGCCGCGACTTCGAGCCCTCAGCGAGGCCGACGCGGACCTCAACGCCGGAGTCGCGCAGGCTCAGCGAGTGCGCGTGCCCCTGGCTGCCGTAGCCGATGACAGCGACCTTGCGGCCCTGGATGATCGACAGGTCGGCGTCGTCGTCGTAGAACATCTCGACTGCCACTCTTGGTTCCCTTCGGATCGGATCATCCCCGCCGGAGCGGGGAACACCATGCTGACGCAGGTGATGAGTTTGCAAATTTCGGATCAAATCGGATCCCCCGCGTGCGCGGGGAGCGCGGCACGCCGACCGCCGATCGCAGCAAGACTAGCTCGTCGCACGATCGACGGGTCGGGCACTAGCGCGTAGCAGTGATGGATTTCGGCCCACGGCCCACGGCCACCACACCGGACTGCACGATCTCCCGGATGCCGTACGGCTCGAGCATCCGAAGCAGCGCGTCGAGCTTGGACCGAGTTCCGGTCGCCTCGACGGTGAGCGCGTCCGGCGAGACATCGATCACCTTCGCCCGGAAGAGCGTAACCGCCTCGATGACCTGGGTCCGCACGCTGGCGTCCGCACGCACCTTCACCAGGATCAGTTCGCGGGCGACCGAGGTGTCGGCATCCTGCTCCACGATCTTGATGACATTGACCAGCTTGTTGAGCTGCTTGGTGACCTGCTCGAGCGGCAGGTCCTCGACGGTGACGACGATGGTCATGCGCGAGATCTCCGGGATCTCGGTGCCACCGACGGCCAGCGATTCGATATTGAAGCCACGGCGGGAGAACAACGCCGCGACCCGGGCCAGCACGCCCGGCTTGTCCTCGACCAGGACGCTCAGGGTGTGAGTGGTACTCACTGATCGGTCCCCTTGTTCTTCTCGTGCGACATCGCCTCGTGGATGACGGCGGGCTCGGCGGCCTGCTCGTCCTCATCGAAGAGCGGGCGGATGCCGCGCGCGGCCATGATCTCGTCATTGCTGGTGCCCGCGGCGACCATCGGCCACACCTGGGCGTCCTTGCCGACGATGAAGTCGATCACCACGGGACGGTCGTTGATGGACTGCGCCTCGCGGATGGCGGCCTCGACGTCCTCCTCGCGCTCGACCCGGATGCCGTGGCAGCCGAGGGCTTCGGCGAGTTTGACGAAATCGGGGATGCGCAGGGTATGCGTGCCGAGATCGGTATTGGAGTAGCGCTCCTCGTAGAACAGGGTCTGCCACTGCCGGACCATGCCGAGGTTGCCGTTGTTGATCAGCGCGACCTTGATCGGCACGCCCTCGACGGCACAGGTGGCCAACTCCTGGTTGGTCATCTGGAAGCAACCATCACCGTCGACCGCCCACACCTCTTTATCCGGTGCGCCCATCTTGGCGCCCATGGCCGCCGGAACGGCGTAGCCCATGGTGCCGAGACCACCGGAATTCAGCCAGGTGCGCGGCTTTTCGTACTTGATGAACTGCGCCGCCCACATCTGGTGCTGGCCGACGCCGGCACAGTAGATGGCGTCGGGTCCGGCCAGACGACCGAGGGCCTCGATGACGAACTCCGGCGACAGCGAACCGTCGCTGGGCGTCGTCCAGCCGAGCGGGTAGCCCTTGCGGATGCCGTCGAGGTACTGCCACCAATCGGTGAGATCCAGCTGCGGCGGGCCGGAGGGGTCGGCCTTGAGCGTCTCGATCAGTTCGACGATCACCTCGCGGCAGTCGCCGACGATCGGGACATCCGCATGCCGGTTCTTGCCGATCTCGGCCGGGTCGATATCGGCGTGGATCACCTTGGCGTCGGGCGCAAAGGAATCCAGCTGACCGGTGACGCGGTCATCGAAGCGCGCGCCGAGGGTGATCAGCAGATCGGACTTCTGCAGCGCGGCGACCGCGCCGACGGTGCCGTGCATGCCGGGCATGCCCATGTTGAGGTGGTGGCTGTCCGGGAACGCACCGCGCGCCATCAGGGTGGTGACCACCGGGATCCCGGTCAGCTCGGCCAGTTCCAGCAGCTGCGGTGACGCGTCGGCCTTGATCACGCCGCCACCGACGTAGAGCACCGGCTGCTTGGCCTCAGAGATCATCCGGGCGGCCTCGCGCACCTGCTTGCCGTGCGGCTTGGTCACCGGACGGTAGCCGGGCAGCCGCATCTCCGGCGGCCAGCTGAAGGTGGTCTGCGCCTGCAGCACATCCTTGGGGATGTCGACGAGCACCGCACCCGGGCGACCGGAGGCGGCAAGGTAGAAGGCCTCCGCGATGATGCGCGGGATATCGACACCCTCGGTGATGAGGAAGTTGTGCTTGGTGATCGGCATGGTGATGCCGGAGATATCGGCTTCCTGGAACGCGTCGGTGCCGATCAGCCCGCGTCCGACCTGGCCGGTGATGGCGACGATCGGGACCGAGTCCATCTGCGCGTCGGCGATCGGGGTGACCAGGTTCGTCGCGCCCGGACCCGAGGTGGCCATGCAGACGCCGACCTTGCCGGTGGCTTGCGCATAACCGGTCGCCGCGTGACCCGCGCCCTGTTCGTGCCGGACGAGGACGTGACGGACCTTGGTGGAATCGAAGAGCGGGTCGTAGACCGGGAGAATCGCGCCGCCGGGAATGCCGAATACCGTGTCGACGCCGAGCTCCTCCAGGGAGCGGACGACGGACTGCGCGCCGGTGACCCGCTCGGGCGGGACCTGGCGGCGGTTCGCCGCGGTCGTCGGACTACCAGCGGCCACGGCCGGCTGATTCGCCGAAGGCGCTGGCCTGCGGGCCGAGGGCCCGGGCCGTGCGGTTGGTGCACTCACCGTCTTCGTTCCTAACTGTTCGTACTAGACCCCGGACAATTGTGCTTGCACGTGGTGCCTTGCGAAGCGGCCACGTGCCAGGACTTTTGTCCCGAACACAAAAAAGCCCCCGACAGCGCAGGGCTGTTCGAGGGTGGCGCGTCGCAACGCGAGCTGACGTATTCGACTCAGGTAGTCAGGCTCAACGCTGGACGCGCCGGCCGATTACGAGCAACTCGATTCGATTCACGCGCATGACGGTATGTGTGCGCGAGTCGATCAGTCAAACAGGTCTCATTATGTGAGACCGAGCGGGTGCTCGAGTCCGTTCACCATGATGCGAGGATGGTGGTGTGTCATCACCGCATCAGTCCGTGCCACCGGCTAAATCGTCCCATACGCCCGCGGCGGGATCGGAGACGGGTAGTTCGCCGGAACCGACCGAGCCGAAGCAGACGGCGCAGGTCATCCGCATTACGCAGATGGCCTATCTCGGTGTGGTCGTCTTGCTGTTCTGCGTATTCTTCGCCTTCGTCGGCTGGCCGGTCGGACTGTGGTGGCTGCTGCTGCTGCCGGTCGCGGCGGCGGTGTGGATCGCGCGCACGCGCACCACGGTGTCGGAAGACGGGTTGGATCTACGCACTGTTTTCGGTTCGCGACACCTCGACTGGGCACAGGTCGCGGGCGTCAGCATTCCCAAGCGCGGGTTCGTGCGTGCCCATCTCACCGACGACAGGAATGTGAAACTCCCCGCAGTCAGCTATGACCGGCTGCGCGATCTGATCCGGGCGTCGAACGGCCGGATTCCGGATCTGTTCGCGGCGGAGGCCGCCGCGCGGGAGGCCGAGCGCGAGTCCGAGGCGAAGACGGCCGAGGCGTCTGCCGCCGATACCGAAGCACCTGCCGCCGAGGCCGAGGCACCTACCGCCGACACCAAGGCACCTGCCGCCGAGGCCGAGGCACGCGACTCCCAGACCGAGGCACGCGACTCCGACTCGTAGCGATTCACCGGCAGCGGGAACAGCGACCGCCGCCGGTAGGCTCGCTGACGGATGCGCGGTCCGGTGACCGCGTCGGACGGACAATCCCCGCCCGCGCTCACCGGACCGGTGGATACCGACGGTGCCGGAGCGGACACGGCCGATGACACCGTCCGCGCCGACGACACCCTCGCGGCGACATCATCCCGAACCACAGCCCGATGGCGATCAGCGCCGTCGACCGCCACGAAAGGCCCGCCGGCGCGCGGGAGTAACGTGGTCGGTCGTTGAATTTGCTCATTGAGCGAACTCCGCGCAGTCGCACATCAGCCCCCGCGACCTCCCGAGGATCGATACATGCCACCGCTTCGTTCACGCACAACCACCATCGGCCGCAATGCCGCAGGCGCGCGCGCACTCTGGCGCGCCACCGGTATGACCGACACCGACTTCGGCAAGCCGATCGTCGCCATCGCGAACTCCTACACCCAGTTCGTACCGGGCCACGTGCATTTGAAGAATGTCGGTGAGATCGTCGCCGACGCGGTGCGCGCCGCGGGCGGTGTGCCACGGGAGTTCCACACCATCGCGGTCGACGACGGCATCGCGATGGGCCACGGCGGCATGCTCTACTCGCTGCCTTCGCGCGAGATCATCGCCGATTCGGTCGAATACATGGCCAATGCGCACACCGCCGACGCGCTGGTGTGCATCTCCAACTGCGACAAGATCACGCCGGGCATGCTCAATGCCGCCATGCGCCTGAACATTCCGGCCGTCTTCGTCTCCGGTGGGCCGATGGAGGCCGGTAAGGCCGTGGTCGTCGGCGGTGTCGCGCAGGCGCCGACCGATCTGATCACCGCGATCGCGGCCAGCGCCAATATGAACGTCAGCGAGGAAGGGCTCAGCGAGGTCGAGCGCAGCGCCTGCCCGACCTGTGGTTCCTGCTCCGGCATGTTCACCGCGAATTCGATGAACTGCCTCACCGAGGCGCTCGGACTCGCGCTGCCCGGCAACGGGTCGACACTGGCCACCCACGCGGCCCGCCACGCGCTGTTCGAGAGGGCCGGCACGGTGATCGTCGATATCGCCAATCGCTGGTACCGCGCGGACGACGCATCGGTGCTGCCCCGGAATGTGGCCAATGCCAAGGCCTTCCGCAATGCGATGGCCCTGGACGTGGCGATGGGTGGTTCCACCAATACCGTGCTGCACACCCTGGCCGCCGCGCAGGAGGGTGAGATCGACTTCGATCTGCAGACCATCGACGAGATTTCTCGCAAAGTGCCGTGTCTGTCCAAGGTGTCGCCCAATTCCGACTACCACATGGAAGATGTGCACCGCGCCGGCGGCATTCCGGCCATCCTCGGCGAGCTGCGCCGCGCCGGTCTGCTGGAGACCGACGTGACCACGGTGCACACCGCCAGCCTCGACGAATGGCTCGACACCTGGGATATTCGTTCCGGCAAGGCATCCGAGGAAGCCATCGAACTGTTCCACGCCGCACCCGGCGGCGTGCGCACCACCGAGCCGTTCTCCACGAACAACCGCTGGTCGTCGCTGGACACCGACGCCGAGGGCGGCTGCATCCGCGATAAGGCGCATGCCTACACCGTCGAGGGTGGTCTGGTTGTCTTGCGCGGCAATATCGCCCCCAATGGCGCGATCCTCAAGACCGCGGGCATCGACGAGGAACTGTTCTCCTTCCAGGGCCCGGCCGTGGTCGTCGAATCCCAGGAGGCCGCGGTATCGGCGATCCTCGGCAAGCAGATCAAGCCGGGCGATGTGATCGTGGTCCGCTACGAGGGTCCCAAGGGTGGGCCCGGTATGCAGGAGATGTTGCACCCCACCGCATTCCTCAAGGGCGCGGGCCTCGGCAAGGAGTGCGCGCTGATCACCGACGGCCGGTTCTCCGGCGGCACCTCCGGCCTGTCTATCGGCCACATGTCCCCCGAGGCCGCCGCGGGCGGCGCGGTCGGCCTGATCGAGGACGGCGATCAGATCCGCATCGACGTCAAGACCCGCACCCTCGAGGTACTGGTGGACGAGGCGACCCTGGCCGAGCGACGCGCGAAAATGGATGCCTCCGAACGCCCTTGGCAGCCGGTCGACCGTATCCGCCCGGTAACCACCGCCCTTCGTGCCTACGCAGCCCTGGCCACCTCGGCCGACAAGGGCGCGGTGCGCCAGGTACCGTAAACCCGTGCGGCTCAATTGAATACGAACGGCGTTCCTCATGTGCATGCGAGGAACGCCGTTCGTATTTCAGTGACAACTGACTTCGTCAGGACATGGGTAACTCGTCGGGTACCCCCGAAACCCAGCGGGGCACCCAACGCAGGACCTGAACGCGGGCCGCGTGGGCACCCAACTGGTATGGCCTGAATATTCGGGGAGGCGGATCAGAACGGACCGATGCCAGTCAGCGGGTTGCCGCCGTGCAGCCAATACCAGGTGCCGATGGCGGCGGCGATCGCGAGGATCAGGACGGCGAAGGAGCCGAAGGCGGGGCGGGTGGCCCAGCCGCGGTTGCGGTCGAAGGATAGGCGGCCCGGGCCGGTCAGCAGCAGGACGACGGCGGTGCCCGCGAGGATGGACTCCAGCTCGACGCCGCTCTTGACCGCGGACTTGTACTGGAAGCCCGCAACCATGCCCTGCTTCCACAGCCACGCGTCGATGATCACCGCCAATACCGCGCCCGCGGCCAACGGACTGGCCAGGCCGAGTACGAGCAGTGCGCCACCTCCGAGTTCACCGGCGATGACCAGGATGGTGGACAGCGTCGCGTGGTCCCAGCCGCCACCGCCCATCATGTCGCGGGTGCCGTCCAGGCCGGGTCCGTTGAACCAGCCGGTGAGCTTCTGCAGGCCGTGATAGATGAAGGTGCCGCCGACCACCAGCCGCAGCACGAACAGGCCGAGATCGAGTGTGCCGCGGCGGACATCGCCATTGCGGCGGCGCAGCGGGCGGCTCGGCTCGCCAGGACCGTTCGATGCGGGCGGGATGCTGGCGTAGGCGTAGGCGGGGTTCGCGGTGTCATTGGCCCTGGTTTGTTCGCCGACCGAGGGGATCTCGGGATCGAGACCGAGCTCCTCTTCCGTGCGCGGCACGTCTTTCGCCAGTTCGGGACCTCGGCCGCTCGGCGGGGTATCGGAGGACAGGTTCAGCCTGGGCATCACGCCGGTGGGTGAATCGTAGGGGCTGGTCACGCCACGCCCGGTGGATGACACCGCCGACGGCTCATCCATCAGCGTGCCCTCGATGCTGGGCGCGGATGTGTCTTTCGGCTTCTCGGTCACGGTCGATACCCTATGCCGCCGCGCACGCCGGTGTGCGGCGTGCATGCGACGGCGTGTCCGTTTCTCGACCCGGAGCAGCACATCGGCTGCGGTTTCCGTAACGTCTGAACCATGAGTTTGGTTGTCGTGGGCCGTATCGCCCTGAGCCTGGCGCTGGGCTCCGTCCTGCTGGTCGGCTGCGCTCGGTTCGACGATTCCGCCTCCAGCCCCTTCACACCTGAACCGACCTTCAGCCCCGCCGAGCCCAAAACGCCGCAGCAGAATCCCTCGCCGCGTCCGCGCCCGACCGGTCCGTGCATCGATCCGGACCCGAATGTGGTCACCACCTGCCTGGACTCCACCGGCGGGATCATCGCGTTCGGCGAGGATGCAATGGTCGCCGAGCGGCGCACCGGTCGCATCTACAAGACCGTCGCGGTGGATCCGAGCGATCCGCAGTCGCCTCCGGTCTTGGTCAACCAGGTCGACGTGGACGGCTCCGGTGACGGCGGCATCACCGATATCGCGCTCTCGCCGACCTACCGCGAGGACGGACTCATCTACGCCTACATCACCACCGCGACCGACAACCGGGTGGTGCGCATCGCCGAGAACGGCCCGCCGAAGGACATCCTGACCGGAATTCCGAAGGGGTCCGTCGGCAATCACGGTGCGCTGGAATTCGTCTCGCCGACCGAACTGCTGGTGCTGACCGGCAATGCGGGCAATCCCGGTCTGGCCAGCGCGCCATCGTCGCTGGCCGGCAAGGTGCTGCGGATCAACTCGCCGTCCCCCGGCGCCAATCCGGAGGTCGTGGTCTCCGGTCTCGGCATCGCGGGCGATCTCTGCGATGACGGCAAGGACAGCGTCTGGATCACCGACCGCACCGCGACCGAGGACCGGCTGCAGCACCTGGCCAAGGACGGAACCGTCACTACCGCGTGGACCTGGCCGGACCGGCCCGGCGTCGCGGGCTGCGCGGCCGGTCCGGATGTGGTGGCCATCGCAATGTCGGGGGCGAAGGCGCTCGCCATCGCGAATCCGGATGCGAACACCCACGCGGTGACCGCCGCGCCGACCTTCATCGTGCAGGACAAATACGGCAGGCTCGGCGGTGCGGCGGCCGGTGGTGACGGCACCATCTGGGCGACCACGGTCAACAATGACGACAATCACGGCCCCTTTGACGATCGGGTGATCAAGATCCCGCCGCCGTCGTCAGGCCTCGGCCCGGACTAGCAAGCCCATACGCGACTGGACCGGTCCCGAAGGACCGGTCCAGTCGCGTTGGCGGCAGCCGAAACTCAGGCGCACGCCGCGAGCACGAGTTCGCGTACTCGCGCCGCGTCCGCTTGGCCGCGGGTGGCCTTCATGACATCACCGACGATCTTGCCAGCGGCCTGCACCTTGCCCGAACGGATCTTCTCGGCGATATCCGGATTGGCCTCCAGTGCCTTCTGCACCTCGGCCTGCAGCGCGGTCTCGTCGCTGACCATGCCGAGGCCCTTGGCCTCGACGATCTGCGCCGGATCGCCCGCACCCGCCAACACGAAGTCGACAACCTGCTTGGCGACCTTGTTGTTCACCGTCTTCGATTCGACGAGCTTGATCACCTCGGCCACCTGGGCGGGCGTGATCGGCAGGTCCTCCAGCGAAACCTCACGCTCCTTGGCCTTTTCGGTGAGGTAGGCGACCCACCACGACCTGGCGTCGTTGACCGGGGCGCCCGCGTCGACGGTGGCGATGATGAGATCCAGCGCGCCCGCGTTGACCAGGTCGCGCATGACCTCATCGGACAGCTCCCAGTCGGACTGGATGCGCGCGCGGCGCAACCACGGGTACTCCGGAATGGTGCCGCGCAGCTGCTGCACCCAATCCTGGGCGGGCGCAACGGGTTCCAGGTCCGGCTCGGGGAAGTAGCGGTAATCCTCCGAGGTTTCCTTGACCCGGCCGGACGAGGTGGTGCCGTCGGCCTCGTTGAAGTGCCTGGTCTCCTGCAGGATCGAGCCGCCGTCGGCGAGAATGGCGGCCTGCCGGCGCATTTCGAAGCGGACCGCGACCTCGACGCTCTTGAGCGAGTTGACGTTCTTGGTCTCGGTACGGGTGCCGAATTCCGTTGCGCCGATGGGCATCAGCGAGACATTGGCATCGCAGCGCAGCGAGCCCTGCTCCATCTTGACGTCGGATACCTGCAGCGACTTCAGAACTTCACGCAATGCGGTCACATACGCGCGCGCCACCTCCGGCGCCCGCTCCCCCGCGCCGGTGACCGGCTTGGTGACGATCTCGATGAGCGGCACTCCGGCCCGGTTGTAGTCCAGCAGCGAATGGCTCGCGCCGTGGATGCGACCGGTCGCGCCACCGATGTGGGTGGACTTGCCGGTGTCCTCCTCCATATGCGCGCGCTCGATCTCGACGCGGAAGGTACTGCCGTCGTCGAGCACAACGTCGAGGTATCCGTTGGTGGCGATCGGCTCGTCGTACTGGCTGATCTGGTAGTTCTTCGGCTGATCCGGGTAGAAATAGTTCTTGCGCGCGAAGCGGCCCCACGGGGTGATCGAGCAATTCAGCGCCAGTCCGATCCGAACCGCCGACTCCACGGCCTGCTGGTTCACCACCGGCAGCGAGCCGGGCAGACCGAGGCATACCGGGCATACCTGAGTGTTGGGAGCCGCGCCGAACTCGGTCGGGCAACCGCAGAACATCTTGGTCGCGGTGTTGAGCTCGACGTGAACCTCCATGCCGAGCACCGGCTCGAACCGGTCGATGACATCGGCATAGTCCATCAAGTCGACGGTGGGTGCACTCATGACTCCGCCTCGCTGACGCTCGGCTCCGTCATGACCGCACCCATGGCGGCTGTGCCGATTGTTGGCTCGCTGCGCTCGCTCATAGCGATCAGTCTATTGACCCGCTCACAGCCCCCGCCACGCGGTTGGTCAGCGGGTCGGGGCGTGCTGCGACAGCCACGCGGTGACGTAGCCGAGGACCTCGGGCGAGATGGTGGTTTCGATGGTGGTGTACTCGCTGGGCAGGCCGGAGTTCGCGGGTTGCATGAGGTGGTTGAGGCCGGGGAACACGTGCACGGTGGCGTCGGGATCGGCAGCGAGGTGATCGCGCATCGGCGGTTCGTTCTGGGTGGCGAGCACCTGCAGGTCCTTGGTGCCGAAGAACGCGAGGACGGGGATGTGCAGGGCCGAGAGTGCGGGCGCCGGATCGTAACTGATGAAGGCCGCCATATAGGGCGTGTTGTAGGCGTTGAGCACGTCGGCGGATGCGCGCTGCTCCGGCGGGAGGGATTCGTTGTGCCGTTGGCTGAGATCCTTGGCTCCGGCGAGATCGCCGGAGCGGATCAGGTTGGTCCAGTCGGTGATGTAGGCGACCTGCTCATCCACCCGCGACTGCGGTGCGCCGGCCGCGGTCAGCAGTGCGCGGTTCTGTTCGATCAGCACCTCCCAGCCCGGTACCGACGGACCGGCCATCAGGATCGCGAAGGCGATGCCGCTGTCCGGGCGCGCGGCCACCAGCGGTGCGAGGTAGCCGCCCTCGCTGTGGCCGAACAGGCCGACGTGGGCCGGGTCGATGTCCGGACGGGCACGCAGGAACTTCACACCGGTCGCGGCGTCATCGGCGAGGTCTGTGTAGTTGGCGTCGTCGAGTTTGCCGCTGGTGCCGCCGACGCCGCGGTCATCGGTGCGCAGTACGGCGTAGCCCGCGCGGGTGAACGTATCGGCCAGCAGCAGAAAAGGCTTGTGGCCCATGAGTTCTTCGTTGCGGTCCTGTGCGCCGCTGCCGGAGATCAGCAGAATCGCCGGAAACGGTCCGTTGCCCTCGGGCTCGGTCAGTGTGCCCGCGATGGTGATATCGCCATTGCGGTAGGTGACATCCTCGGATCGATACGGATACGGCGGTTTCGGCTCCTGTGGGCGCGTGGCCTGCTCGACCTTGCCCGGTTGCAGTGTCAGCGGCAGGCTCTGCCCCGCCTGCCGGAACTCGCCGACGATACGGTCGGAACCCTTGTCGAATTTGCCCGCGAATGCCGGGTTGCCCGGCACGTCGGGAATCGCGAATGCCACCCGATCCGGTTGCGTGGAAACATCTTTCAACTGCGCGCCGTGCACACCCTGCCGCGGAATGTCGATGGTGGCGCTGCCGTTATCGGCGAAGCTCACCCCGACCGACAGCGGTGCGCCGGGCGCTTCGATGGCGCCGTGCCAGTCTCCGGTAAGCGAGGGCGGCACACCCTTATCGGATGACGAGCACCCCGCCACCACGGTGACGATCAGGAACACAACCGAGACGAACCATCGCCCACTGCGCATGTCGCAACACTACCGACCCCTGCGACCGGTTCCGGCGAAAACACGGTGCGGACAGCACCGCACTCCTCACGCCCCGCGCGCGTATCGAACTGCCGCGGCGATCGCTGCCATATCGAGTTCCAGCGTGGGGTCGTCCTCCTGCGCCTCCTGGAATTCCAGGATCGCATCCGGTACGCCGCCGCGCCGCGCGACCGCCAGCAGTTCCCGGCGCACGAAGGCACCGAGCGGCAGTTCGGCGGCCCGAGCCCGGCGGCCGAACATGCCGAGTACGTCGGCGGGCAGGTCGTATACCTGGATGAGCGTCAGTGCGGCGGAGTCGAATGCCGGGGTCAGATCACGGCCCTGGGACTCCAGGAATTCCACGATCGTGTCCACCGAAGTTCGCCTGCGCGCCATCGCGATCAGTTCCTGACGAACGACATCCTCGACCGCTATACCCGCGGCACGGGCACGGCGGCGGAACACCGCGACAGCATCGGTGGGCAGATCGGATACCCGGAGTTGAGCCACGGTGACCAGAGTAGCTGTGCCACAACCGATTCGGCAGGTCTCGATTGTGCAACAACTATCCGAAAAACGCCTCGGCTTCGCGATATCGATCCTCGGGTACGCGCTTGAGCTGCTTGGTGGCCTCGGATAACGGCACCAAATCGATGGAAGTGCCGTGCAGCGCGACCATTTGACCGAAATGCCCGGCATGTACGGCCTCGGCGGCGTGCAATCCGAAGCGGGTGGCCAGCACCCGGTCGTACGGGGTCGGGCTACCGCCGCGCTGGACGTGGCCGAGCACCGTGGTGCGGACCTCCTTGCCGATGCGGCGTTCGATCTCGGGGCCGAGCTGCTGGGCGACACCGGTGAACCGCTCGTGGCCGAATTCGTCGATCCCCCCTTCGCGGAGCGCGAAACCGGTATCGGGGGCGGGATGCGCGCCCTCGGCGACCACGCAGATGAAATGCTTATCGCCGCGTTGGAAGCGGCGCTTGATCATCGTGCACACCTCGTCCACATCGAAGGGCACCTCGGGGACCAGTGTCAGATGTGCGCCCGCCGCCATGCCCGAGTTGATCGCGATCCAGCCCGCGTGCCGGCCCATCACCTCGACCAGCATGACGCGCTGATGCGATTCCGCGGTGGTGTGCAGCCGGTCGATCGCCTCGGAGGCGATGGACAGCGCGGTGTCGTGGCCGAAAGTGACATCGGTGCAGTCGATGTCGTTATCGATGGTCTTCGGTACGCCGACCACCGGGACGCCCTCATCGGACAGCCAACTGGCCGCGGTGAGCGTGCCTTCGCCGCCGATGGGGATCAGCGCCTCGATGCCGTTGTCGTCGAGGGTCCGCTTGATCTGGTCCAATCCGGCGCGCAGCTTATCGGGATTGGTACGGGCGGTGCCGAGCATGGTGCCGCCCTTGGTGAGCAGGCGGTCGGTGCGATCGTCGTTGTGGATGGTGATCTTTCGATTTTCCAGTAGGCCGCGCCAGCCGTCCTCGAAGCCGATGATCGCGTCGCCGTAGCGTCCGTTCGCGGTGCGAACGATGGCACGGATGACCGCGTTCAGTCCTGGACAGTCGCCGCCTCCGGTCAAGACTCCGATGCGCATGGCGCATATCTTGCACCGCTTTGCGCGATCATGTAGCCGCACCCCCATGAACCTTGGGTAACGGCTATGCCTCAATACACATAGACGATCGCGTTCTCGCCGCCGCTACAGGTCGCGAATTGATCACCAGCGGTGCAATTCATTGTGTAGTCGCGATTGCTGACCGGGCTGTGCGCAATGATCGAGCGGTCGGTGATGGCGGTGTCGCCACCGTCGGCGTACGCCTTGCGGACCTCCTCGGCGAAGGCGCAGCTGGTGACCGTGGTGCCGATCGCGGATGACGTGAACCGGCCGAGGGCCGGATAGAGCTGGGCGCACGGCTTGGCCCCTGCGGGTAGGCGGGCGGACATGGTCGTCGTGGTCGGCTGCGCGGAATGCTCGCCGAAACCGTTGCGCACATACCAGCCGACAGCGCCCGCGATGACGAGGACCATCAGTGCCGCGACGATCCACCCGACGCGCCGCGATCGGCGCGCGGACGTCGGTGACCGATCCGGTGGATACGGTGCGTCGGATTGGGGCATCGGCATGCCGGGAGTTTTCGCGAGAGCCTCGGTGGTGGCGTCGAGCGGCCGTCGCATCGGATCGGATGGAATCCGGGGCACGATCGTCGACTCCAGCCCGGTGATCGGCTGCGGGCCGCTGGTTGAATGCGGGCTGCCGGTCGGGTGTGGGCCACCGGTTGGATACGGCCTGCCGGGTGCCTGTGGCCCCTTGGTCGACGGCGGCACACCAGGTGACTGCGAACCCTTGGTCGACTGCGGCACACCAGGTGACTGCGAACCCTTGGTCGACTGCGGCACACCAGGTGACTGCGAACCCTTGGTCGACTGCGGCGCACCGGGTGACTGCGGCCCACTGGTCGACTGGTGTCCCCTGGTCGGCTGCGGCTCAGCGATCGGTCGTGGCCCACTGATCAATGGCGATCCCGCCACCGATTGCGGCCCACCCGCCGACCGCGGCCCACCTGGCGAGGACGCTCCGCCTGCCGACTGGCGCCCCACTGTCGATTCGGGTCCGAATGCCGGAAATACGATGGTGGCCGGGGCGCGCGACGGGCGCTGGGATATCTGCGCGGTCGGCAATTCCGAATTCGGCAGCGACGATGTGCCCGAGACCGCCGCCCTGGCCGCCGCCGCCAGCGCACCGGCCGTCGGGTAGCGATCGGCGGGCTCCTTGGCCATACCGCGCGAGATCACCTCGTCCAGTGCGGCGGGCAGTTCGGCACGCATGGTGGTCGGCCGTGGTGGCGGTGTCGAAAGATGAGCCCGAATCAGCGAACTCATGCCGTCCGATGGGAAAGGTTGGGCGCCGGTGAGGCATTCGAACAGCACGCAGGCCAGTGAGTAGACGTCGGCGGTGCCGCCGATCGGGGTGATATCGAATCGTTCCGGCGCGATATAGCTATAGGAGCCGATGGCCTGGCCGGTCGCGGTCACGCTCGGATCGCTTTCGGAGCGGGCGATGCCGAAATCGGCGAGGTACGCAAAATCGGAGGGGGTGACCAGAATATTGGCCGGTTTGACGTCGCGATGCACCAAACCCTCGGCATGCGCGGCATCGAGCGCGGCCGCGACCTGTTCGATGATGCCGACCGCGCGGGCAGGGCTCAGCGGACCCTTGTCCCGCAGCACCGAGCGCAGATCACTGCCGCGAACCAGTCGCATATCGATATAGAGGACACTCTCGATCTCGCCCCAGTCGTGGATCGGGATGACGTGCGGTTCGGCCAGCCGGGCGGCAACCCGGGATTCCTGCCGGAACCGCCGCTGGAACCGCGGGTCGCCCGCCAGTCCCACAGGCAGCAGTTTGACCGCAACCACCCGGTCCTTGACCGTGTCGTATGCCTCGTAGACCTCCCCCATACCGCCGCGGCCGAGCAGGGCGCGCAATTCGTAGGGGCCGAATCGCGTACCGGCCCGCGACTCCGTGTCGTCCACCCCGTTTACCTCCACCTCGCGGCCACGACCCCACAGTCGTGGTCCGGCGACCTCATCCGATAAGTCGGGATTGTCGGGTGCCGCCGTTACCCGGTCCAGTGTGCGCGCTCAGGTCGCCGCCTGCGCAGCCATCAAGGCCGCGCAGGCGAACGCCGCCGTATGGCACCGCGCCCGATCAGGAACAGGCGCCACCGGATAGTTCATCGAGATGCTGTGAGATCACCGTGGCCAGCCGATCCAGGATGCTCATACCGTCGGAGAATGAGCCCGAATCGGGTTGTACGGCAATGGCGACCGCTATCCGACCGCCCGGTCCCTCGATCAGACCGAACTGACGAACCAAATAGGAGCCGGAGGTATCGGGGCCCCAGCCGCCCTTGAATTCCGCGCCGGCGAGCCCGCCGAGGCCCCAGCGCTGACTCGACGTGATCTGCTCCATCAGGTCGATCACACCCGCGGCCTGTGGCAGACACGGTAGTCGGGAGGCGAATCTGACCTGCTCGGTCAGCGCCCAGTCCGCCTGCCCGAATGCCGAGGCATCCGATCGGACCTTGGTGGCGGGCACCGTGGTCTTGCTATCGCCGCCCTCGCGCAGGACGGTCTCGACCGCCTTGGCCGCATCCTGGCCGGTACCGAGCGACTGCCAGAGGGTATCCGCCGCCGCATTGTCGGACTGGGTGATCGCAGCGGTCGCCGCATAGCTCGAACTCGTCGAGCTCTTGCGGAATGCGGCGATCGTCAACGGAACCTTCATCGTCGACCAGGCGGGTCCGGTGGTCCAGTCGCCGAAGGTCACCATCTTCTGGCCGCCGACCGGCATGACCGCCATGCCGAGCTTGCCGTGCACACTCACCTGCAGTTCCTGGAATCCGGCCGCCAGCGTGCCCGGCACGGTGAAGGACAGTTGCTGCTGGTCGGTATGCGCCGCGGCCGCGGTGATGCTGGTCTGCGCTACCGAATTCCTACCGGTGTCCGCACCGCATCCGACCAGGACGAGCAGTCCGGTCAGCGCGGTACCGCCGACTGCCATACGCAGGCGCCGGGTTCGATCAAAATACATACTTCGACACATTCTCGTTTCGAACTCCCCCGGGTTTCGATGTCAATACGGCATCCCGACACCGTACTTGGCATTCGCGCTTGCCGCCCACCGCAACCGCGCCGAGGTCGCCGAACTGCGCACAGCGACAACGGCTTACGACGTGGTCGAACAGTATGAACACCGCGACTCGCACACCCGGTCGGTATCGGTCGGCCGGAATCGGCAGCGACACCCCCGCGCCGCTGGCGGCCGACCGCACCCGTGAACTCATCCTTCAGAACGTACTCGACGGTTGATCGCATCCCACTTTCGCCAGGCAATGACGCAAATGTGACACCGCACCGCGCCTGCGCCGAACCCAGTCGCAGACAAGGGCTCTCATGACCGCGTCGGCATCCCGGGATCGACACCCACCGCGCGAATGATCACCTTTTCGCTGGTCGCCGCCCCGACGGTCCCGCAGGCAAGGGCGTGTCGCCCTGGTGCACAAGCGCGCAGGCGGCGCAGGATAGGGCAATGGAGCTGACTTCGGTACACATCGATAAGCCGGACGATCTCAATGTCATCATCGGGCAGGCTCACTTCATCAAGACCGTTGAGGATCTGCACGAGGCACTGGTTGGGATCAGTCCGCATCTGCGGTTCGGGTTGGCATTCTGTGAGGCGTCGGGGCTGCGATTGGTCCGAACCTCCGGTAATGACGATGAGCTGACCGAACTCGCCACCAAGAATGCGGTCGCGCTGGGCGCGGGACATTCGTTCATCGTCTTTCTGCGCGAGGGGTATCCGGTCAATGTGCTCAATGCGGTGCGGCTAGTTCCCGAGATCTGCGGAATCTATTGTGCGACAGCCAATCCGGTTGAAGTCCTGATTGCCGAGACCGAGCTGGGACGGGGGATTCTCGGCGTTGTCGACGGTGGCGCACCGCTGGGTGTCGAAGGTCCGGACGATCAGCGCGACCGCAAACAGTTGCTGCGTCGGATCGGTTACAAGTTGTAGACGGCTCACCGTTTATCGGGTTGATTCGGCGCGAACAACCATCCGCCACCGCCGGTGAGTTCGAGCCGGGCGGTGTGGTGCTGGTCGACCGTTGTGCGGTGGGCGGTGCTGAACAAGATGATGTCGGGGAGTTCGGTGCGGATGAGAGTGTAGAGGGCGAATTCCAAACCTTCGTCCACGGCCGAGGTCGCCTCGTCCAGGAATGCCGCCTCGGGACGGATCAGGATAATCCGAGCGAATGCCAATCGCTGCTGTTCACCGGGCGAGAGGATATTCGCCCAATCGGCCTCCTCGTCCAATCTGGTTGCCAGATGCCCGAGTTGTACCTTGGTCAGAGCGGCACTCAGCTCCGCATCGGGGGCGCTCTCGGGCGCCGCGGGATAGGTGACGGCCGTGCGCAGATCGCCCAGCGGGATATACGGCAGTTGCGAGAGGAACAAGGTGCCGCTGGCCTCCGGTCGACCGACAACACCACTGGTGTAGGGCCACATCTCCGCGATGGCGCGCAACAGCGTCGTCTTGCCGGTCCCGGAAAGCCCCTTGACGACCACCGCGTCCCCGCTGCGCAGCCGCAGATTCAACTCCTCGATCAGGACAACGCCGTCGGGCTTCGACACGTCGACCTTTGTCAACTCCACCGAACCGTCCAACGCACGCACGCCGATGGTGGGCAGTTCGCGCGATTGCGCACTTGCCTCGACGAGACCGTACAGACGCAGCATGGTCGCGCGGAAGGCCGCGAATTGGCTGTAGCTGTTGCGGAAGAACGACAGCGATTCCTGGATCTGCCCGAATGCGGAACCGGTCTGATTGACATCGCCGAGGGTGAGCGTCCCGACGAAGAAGTGCGGCGCCTGGATGAGCCAAGGAAAGACCTTGGCCGTCTCCGTCGCCGCCTCATTCCAGCCGATGAAACGGGTAGTGAACAGGACCAGGCGATAGTAGACGCGCAGCACTTCCGCGAATAACGTACGCAATCCCATACTTTCCGCGCCCCCGCCGCGGTAGAACGCGATGCGTTCCGCGTTCTCGCGCAATCGGACCAGTGCATAGCGGAAGTCGGCCGTGACGGCCTGATATCGGAAGCCGAGCCCGATCAGTGGACGGCCGAGCCAGAACGCAACGGCCGTGGCCACCAGCACGTAGACGAACACCAGGAACACCATGGCCCGTGGAATTTCGACGCCGAAAAGATACAGCGGCTCCGAAAGGTGCCACAGGATCTCGCTGAAGGACACCACCGACACAACAGCGGTGACGGCCCCGAGCGACAGCGTCCGCGCACTCGCGATCATATCGCCGACATCCTGCTGGATGCGCTGGTCCGGGTTATCGATGGGATGGTCGATAAATCGGGTCCGATAGAAGGCCCGATCCCCGATCCACGTTTCGGTGAGATGGTCGGTAAGCCAACGGCGCCAGCCGATTTCGAAGACCTGACCGAGATAGAAATCCAACTGAGTGCGCAACACCTCGACGGAGGCGAGCAAGGCGAAGATGGCCAGCGAATGCCAGAACGCGTTCTGGGCGGCATCGAGCCCGGGGCCGTCACGGCGCCCCATCGCCTGGGCGGCACGCTGTAGGGCCGAGAACATGTCATTGCCCTGATAGGACAGCAGCACCTGCACCCGGACCGATAAAATGGCACTCAACATCAGCACCGCGACCAACGGGATACTGCGCAATGCCGCGCTACCGGTGAAGAACGCGCCGGTGACGATCCGGAAATGTCGACCCCATACGGTGATCCGCAGCAACAATGCCGCGACAAGGAGAAAGACGACGGCGGTGATCGGGAAGGCAATGAGCAGCCACCGCGCCGACCCGGCGAGTTCGTCGCTCCAGTCGCGTGACGCAGACACCGCAGTCTCCGATCGTTTCCGGGCAGCATCGAAACAGCAGTCGAGAATTCGCCCGGCACCGGGCGCGCGAATGCCAACGTTACTTGCTACCTGGGCAAACTCGGTGGATCCTGATCGACTCGCAACACACAGCGGGTCCGGGTGTAGATCGTCGGCATGCACTCGTTGCAGTGGATACATGCCGAACGCGTGCGCTGATCGGCTTGGATGCGGCGCAGCAGATCCGGTTCGCGCAGCAGCGCCCGCCCCATCGCGACGAAATCGAAACCCTCCGCCATTGCCCGTTGCATGGTGGCGAAGTCGGTAATACCGCCCAGCAGGATCAGCGGCATCGAAAGTTCACTGCGGAACTGGCGGGCGCGCTCGAGCAGGTACGCGTCACGATACGGATACTCACGCAGGAAGGCCCGGCCCATCAGGCGAAAGCCCCATCGGGCGGGCGCGGGAAGCACTTTCGCGAATTCCTTGCGCGGTGCGGCGCCATGGAACAGCAGCATCGGGTTGAGCAATGAGCTGCCGGCGGTCAACTCCAGGGCGTCCAACGCACCGTCCGCCTCCAGCCACGACGCCACCCGCAACGATTCCGGAACCGAAAGTCCGCCGCGCACACCGTCTTCCATATTCAATTTGGCAATGACGGCCAAACGGTCGCCCACCGCTTCGCGCACCGCGAGCGCAACCTCGCGAGCGAGTCGGGCCCTATTGACCGAGGATCCGCCATAGCGGTCCTTGCGCCGATTCAGCAGCGGACTCAGGAACGAACTCACCAAATAGTTGTGACCGAAATGGATTTCGACCGCATCGAAACCCGCTTGCTCGGCCAGTCGAGCCGCATTCGCGAAATCTGCGATGACCGTGGCAATTTCGGACAGATCCGGAACATGCATGGGGCGCATGCCGAGTGGACTGAACATCCGACTCGGCGCCAATGCGGGTGCGCGGTTGGATGCGGCATTGGCCACCGGGCCCGCATGTCCGAGTTGGGCGCTGGCCGCCGCACCCTCGGCGTGCACCGCGTCGGTGAGCTTGCGCAGTCCCGGCACGGCCTCTGGACGCATCCAGATCTGATGGCGGTCGGTGCGTCCGCCCGGTGACGTGGCGCAGTAGGCGAGTGTGGTCATCCCGACGCCACCGGCCGCGACTTCCCGATGGAAATCGATCAATTCGTCGGTGACCAGCGCATCCGGCGTCCGTCCCTCGAAGGTCGCGGACTTGATCACCCTGTTGCGCAACGTGACCGGGCCCAGCGTGGCAGGGGCAAATACCTCGTTCATTTCTGCTGTCCCCTCGTCGCGGTGAGTCCGGCGACCACGAAATCGCGCAGTGTGCGCACCGCCTCGTCCGACATCTCACGCTCCCCCGTTCCGACACCGCCGAACTGCACGATGATCAATTCGAAAGCCAACGCCCACCGCCGCCGACTCTCGGATTCGCTCACCTCCGGCAGCAAACCGATCCAGTCGTCCATCCGGAACCACGGCCGACGCCACACCGTCGGATGCCGTCCGAGGACGACCTGGGCCAGCAGCCGCAGGTGCAGCCGCCCGACCGGATCGGCCGCCAGCCCGATGAACGGCTCGATCACCGCGTCCACGACCGTCGCCACCGATGCGTGCGCATCGGTCACCTCGGTCAGCCGTTCGGCCCACAGCGATCCGAGGCGATCCTCCAGCAGCGCCGCGACCAGCGCCTCCTTCGACCCGAAGTGATAGTGCACCGCGGCCGAATTCGCCCCCGCCGCCACACACACCGCCCGCACCGAGACGTCGTCATATCGCTCGGTCAGCAATAGCCGCTCAGCCGCGAGCAATAGCCGCTCCCGCGTCCCCGTCGCCGTTGTCCGCTCCGTCATGCACAGAGTCAACCACGAATCCGATCATCGATTCAAGCATTGATTGAATCGATGATTGAAAGATGCGGAGCTATCATTGGGCCACCTCGATACCGGCGGGGTTTCCGACGGCGCGGTGCGCCGCGAAAACGACCCTGATCAGGACGGAAGCATGATGAGTCAGCACATCGGCTACCGGAGAATCTATGAAGCGCCGATTCCCTCCGATGGGACCCGGGTGCTCGTCGATCGGGTGTGGCCGCGCGGGATGCGGAAGACGGATGCGCATCTGGACGAGTGGATGCGCGATATCGCTCCCTCGACCGAACTGCGCCAGTGGTACGGCCATCGGCCGGAGCGGTTCGCCGAATTCCGTCGCCGATATCTCGCCGAATTGCGGGACGCGCGACATCGGGACGCGGTCGCGCAACTGCGGGAAATGGCCAGCCGACATCCGGTGACGCTATTGTCCGCCACCCGCGACATCGACCATAGCCAGGCCGCAGTTCTCGCGAACTGGATTGCGACGCAGACAAATTCGCCGGACTAGGCACTGGTATCGACACATTGTCGCAACCATGCCTGTCAAGGCCGGGTCACTCACATCGAGCCGGAATCGCTGGTAGTGCACGCAACATCGGTCTCGTGTGCATCTTCCGGTGCGGACTATATGCAATTTGCACAGTCGGTGTCGATGGTCAGCCATCCGATCAGCGCGGCGGCAATCAGGACATCATCGGCCGCTAGCGTGTCCGTATGCCCCGTACCACGCCAGCCTTCCTGTAACGTGTTCCACTTCTGGGGTGCGAGCAGAGGGTCCGGAAGGGGAATCAACGCGATGATGAGTTTCTTCGTGAGACAGGGCGACCAGCTCATAGCTGAGAAGCTGGCGCTCAGTCCATGGGCACCGGACAAGCTGAGCGGAACAGGCGTGTGCGGTCTGCTCGCTCGTGAGCTCGAGGGCCACTGCCCCGACGGATTCGTTCCGGCGCGGCTGACCGTGGACCTCTACCAGCCGGTGGCCAACGCAGCGTTCGATATGCGCAGCAGGGTGGTCCGCCGGGGCTCGCGGATCGCCGTCATCGACGCCACCCTGGTGCAGGAAGGCCAGGAACGGGTCCGGGCATCAGCGGTGTTCCTGACCACCGGCGACGAGCCCCCGGGACAGGTGTGGAGCCGGGCCGAAGACCTGCCGACGCCTCCGGAAGGTTGCGCTTCCCCGGAGGGGTCACCGCCACTGTTCAAAAGCGGTGAGCACGACTGGACTTCCGATTTCGGGGCCAATCAGAACGCCGAGCGCAAGGTCTCCTGGCACAGTCTGCCGCCGCTAGTGGCCGGTGAGCCGATCACCCCGTTCCAACGCGCCGCGTTCCTCGGCGACGCCACCAACCACGTGTGCCACTGGGGATCCGCAGGCGCCGGCTATATCAACACCGACGTCACCGTGGCCCTCTCTCGGCTCCCGATCGGCCACGAACTCGGGCTGCGCGCCGACAACACCATCGCTGCCGACGGCATCTCCATCGGCAGCGCCACCCTCTACGACCGCACCGGGCCCGTCGGCACCTGCGTGGTGACCACACTGTCCAACGCTCGCCGCCAAATCGACTTCACAACCACGACAGCCGCCGCACGCGCCGGCGAACCGCGCTGACGCAGGAGCGAGTTCGCTGCCCCCGGCTGCCTCGTTACCTGCTTCATCCGCGCCGCGGGCAGAGGCAAGTCAGGAAACACGCAGACAGCGGCCAGTTGCACTCACCACTGTCGGGGGTACTCAGTTCGAGCCAGTTGATAGCCTGAGTGCCGGTCGGACAGACTGCTTCGGCGTACGCGACCAAGAGGCGGTCGCCGCCATTGAATGGATCAGGCCAGGCCGAATACTTCGGGGGCATGCGTATGGACGTGCGTTTGCCGAGAACCGCCTCCTTCGCGCGCCATCTAAGAACCGCCTCCGACAGCTGATGTGGATCGTGCATGTGCATCGGAACCGTTGTGCTGCATGATGTCTCGTCGTAGTCGTCGAGTTCTCCAGCAGATGGTCGCAATCGACAGCGAAACCGTAACCGGTGCAACGGAATTCGAGTGCAATGCGCAGTTTCTGCGATTACTGCGGTCATCGGTCTCGGATCCGCGGAAATACTGGTGAGGAGTGCGCTGCCGCATGACCGGCGCGATCTATCGGCACGACATGGAGATATGACCCCCGCGCTCCGAGTCGGTCGACTCAATGCCAACGGCTACGTCGCAGCGTAAAGTGCTGTCTGCGTTCCGCATTCGGCTCTGCCCGACTGATTTGCTTTCTGGCCGAGTGGGATTGGCGAGACCGCGATGTTGTTCGCAGCACTCATCTCTGGAAGGACGCATGCTCACCACCACCGAATCCGAGCTGGAAGATCTCTATGCGGCCATTGAGAAATCCGCGCGGCTAGTGAACGTTCCCTGCGCGCGAGACGCTGTCCGGCCCACCCTGACCGCATACGGCAGGATGCTCACGCAGTCCGTGATCTCTTTCAGAGTGGTCACCGACGCCCGCCGCTCGGGAGACCTCGACTATCGTTTTCTGACGTTGCCGAGAGACGTCGACCCTTACAACATCGCCCTTTCCAACAAACTGATTCCCGAGACCGATCATCCGGTTGGCGCTCTGCTGGACCAGGTCCAGAAACAGTGCCCCATCGACAGCTACGGGATCGACATCGGTGTAGTCGGCGGCTTCAAGAAAATCTGGCCGTTCTTTCCTGCCGATGGCGTGCAAAAGGTATCGGAGCTTGCCGCACTCCCGGCCATGCCGCCCAGTCTCGCCGACCACGCCCGCATGTTCGCACGTCACGGCTTGGAGGACAAAGTCGGCTTGCTCGGGATCGACTACTACGACAAGACGATGAACGTGTATTTTCCCGGACTGCCGGCCGAGTGCTTCGCGCCCCGCGCCATCGTGTCGCTGCACCGCGACGCCGGACTTCCGGACCCGAGCGATCAATTCCTCTCGATCACCGAGAAAGCATTCGATATATACGCCACCATCAGCTGGGAATCTCCTCGGATCGAGCGGCTCTGTTTCCCTGTGATAACACCGGACCCGAGAACGCTCCCAGTCCCGATCGACCCGAGCTTCGCGCAACTCGTCGACAAAGTTCCGATCAGCACGACCGACCGTCGATTCACCTATGCCGCCACCTCGTCGCCCCGTGGCGAGTCCTACAAATTCAGTTGGTTCTACCAATGGCAGCCCAGAATGCTGGACAAGATGAAGACGTCCGATTCATAGTGCCCTGCACCTGCCTCTAGGCCGGCTCACCAGCCATAATGCACCGAGCGGAAGATTCGCGAGCCCGGCTCGACCTGCTCAACCAGCGCGCTCGACGCACTGCACCAGCGGGTCACCGATCAACCACGCCTATTCGCGTCGGTACTCTCATGCCGACCGGAAGTTGAACGTCGCACAGTAATCGCTGGCCCGAGGCCCCTGAGCGACAAGAGGTTCCCTCACGCGATGAAACCCAGGTCGTGACGAGCGGTACCGACAGCGGGACCCGGGTCGGTCGCGACGACGCGGTGCAGCAATTCCGAGTAAATGTCACGGAAGTCGACGGTGGTCTTCAGATCACCGTTGTCCAGGTCGGTGAGGCTTGGCTCGTCGCCGTAGCAGCCGCCCTTGACCCGCGCTCCCGCAACGAACACCGGCCCGGCAGTGCCGTGGTCGGTGCCCTGGGAAGCGTTGGCGGCGACGCGGCGGCCGAATTCGCTGTAGGCCATGAGAACTACGTCGCGGCCACGGGGATGCCCTGCCATATCCGTCAAGAACGCCGACACCGCCTGGTCCAGCCGTCCGAGCAGTTGCTGCTGGGTGCGGCGTTCATCGGCATGGGTGTCGAAGCCGCCCAGACTGACCGAATACACCCGGGTGGGCACACCCGCCTTGATGCACTGTCCGACGAGCGCGAGCTGGGCGGCGAGCGGATTACCGCCCGGACCGGCGGGTTTCGTGCCGATCGAGGAAAACGTCTGTGCCACAGCCTTTTCGGCGTGATAGCCCGCACAGACGAGTGCCTGGGCGGGACTGTCGCGGGGGTCGGTGGCGGCGAGCGCGGCCAATTCGGCGGACAATTCCGGCGATAGCGGGGCCGAGGCGGGATCCAGCGCCGCTGCGGTGTGCTTTTCCCCTATCGCCAGCTGCGGCAGCACCGGGCCGATATTGACCGCACGGACCGGGTCGTCGCCGGTCGTGTCGAGCCAGCGCCCGATCCATCCGGTATTGACGGGGCGGTCCGGAGTGGCCGTCTGCCAGATGTCCATCGAGCGGAAATGGCTGTGATCCGGATGCGGATAGCCGACCCCGCGCACGATCGCGAGGTTGTGGCTGCCCCACAGGTCCGCGAAGCCCTTCATCGCCGGATTGAGTCCGAGTTGCCCGTCCAGGTGCAGTACCTCCTGCGGCTGATACGACAACTCCGGCCGCGCGTCGTGATAGGCGTTGTCCGCGTACGGAATCACGGTGTTGACGCCGTCGTTGCCGCCGTACATCGTTACCAGGACCAGGATTCCGGCGTCCGGCGCCAGGGGGGCGGTGGCCGCGTGCCGGTGCACTTCCTCCCAGGTGATCACGGAGCCACCGGCCACCCCGAGCGCACCCAGTACGCTGCTGCCGACGAGGAACTGTCTGCGATTGAATCGAGCCATGGTTCGATGACTTTCCGGTCAGCTGGTCAGATACTCGGGAGTGTTCACCGCGATCGCGGTGAGCCGGGCGGGATCGTTTCGGACCGCCGCGAGCACGGCGGCGCTGCGGTCCGACCAGGCGCCGATGCCGAGCTGGTAGCCGACCGCATCGAGGCGATCGCCCGGCGCGGCGGACGAAATCCGGCTCAGGTCAGCCTTTTTCACGAGCTCAGATGCCGCGGTGAGCCGAATCCGCGCCGCGGCTGTCGACATCCACGCCTGGCCGTGCGGCCAGCCACCGACCGACGGCGGGTAGAACGGCAGCTGTCCGAGATTGCGCAGCACACCCGCCAGCTTCTTGACGTCGGCGTCGTTGTCCATCGGGACCGCCAGCGCGCGCACCATGCCGATCAGCCATTCGACCGGGCCGTGCACGACAGTGTCTTGCACAGTGGCGAATTCGTCGTCGGTGAGGATCGCAACCACCATCCCCGCGGCATCGCGATTCGGTCCGTAGGCCGCCACGGCGCGATCGATCGCCGGTTGCGACGGCGGTGTATCGGAGCCGAGCTGCTGCCACATCCGCCCGGCCACATAGCGAGCCGACTCGGGCCGACCGAGCACGATATCGCAGAATTCGCGGGCGCCGAGCGAACCCGTCACGCCGAGTACGGTTTTGGGTCCGGGATCGTGCCGCTGGGAATTCAGCGTGGCGGCCCCGCTGGCGTCGATCGTCCACCCGGTCAGTGCACGTGCGCCTTCGCGCACATCGGTCTCGGTGTAACCGTTGCCGTGTCCGAGCGCGAACAGTTCCAGGAACTCGCGCGACAGATTCTCGTTGGGCGCCTTCGCCGAATTACTCGTGCCGTCGAGCCATTTGAGCATGGCCGCGTCGGTGAGCATCGCGTAGGCCAGCGCGCCGAAGTCGCCGGTGCCCAGAGTGCGCAGCTTCTGGTTCTGCGCGGCCAGCGTGGCGGCATTGCGAACTTTGGCCGCCGATGTCGCAAAGTGGTTGTGCCACAATAGGGTCAGCTTTTCATGGATCGGCTGATGTACGGCGGCCATGCGCCGCAACCACCACGCGGTCAGCATTGCGAGTTCGTTGTTGCGTTCGGCGTTGTACCGTCGGCGGACCTCGGGCGTCGCATTTTTACCCGGTGCTGTGGTCTCGGCGAACACCGGCAGCGGCGTCGCCCGCGCGCCGGCATCGCCGTCCGGGTCGGTGGTCAATGCCGATCGCAGATAGTCGGCGGGCTGCTGCGCACGCACGGCATCGATCTCGGCCCCGGTCGCACCGAAGCCGGCGCGACGAAGCACGCGCGCGGTGCGCATCCACTGCGCCGATTGGCTGCCCATGATCCGAGTATCGCGCCGCCCCCGGCGTTCATCGGCTCGTTCAGCACGACCTTTCAGGCAATCTTCAGCTCCGAGGCGCAACAATGACACCTGTGCAGCCGGGACGAATACTTGTCATCGAAGACGCCGAGGCCATCCGGGTCGCGGTCGGATCGGGGCTGACCACGGCCGGACACGAGGTGCTCAGCCGGGAGCACGGCCAACAGTTGGAGCGCGATCTCGCGCAGTTCCGGCCGGATGTGGTCGTGCTCGACATCATGCTGCCCGGACGCGACGGATTCACCCTGCTGGAAACTGTGCGCGCCAGATCAGGGGCCGGTGTCGTCATCCTGACCGCCCGCGATGGTATCGAGGACCGGCTGCGCGGGCTGCGAGCCGGCTCGGATGATTATGTGGTCAAGCCGTTCGACCTGGCCGAGCTGGTGGCCCGGGTCGATGCGCTGTTGCGGCGGATGGGCCGACTCCAGACCAAGACCACGATCGGCGATCTCGTCATCGACGTGGAATCCGGTGCGGTGCACCGCGGCGGCGAGACCATCGTGCTGACCCTCACCGAGTTCAAACTCCTCGGCTATCTCGCCGCGCACCGCGACCGGGTGGTCACCAAGGCCCAAATCCTGACCGCCGTATGGGGATACGACGATTACGACCCCAACCTGGTCGAGGTGAATGTCAGCGCGGTTCGACGCAAGCTGGAAGCACACGGACCGCGGCTGCTGCACACCGTGCGCGGTCTCGGCTACACCTTGCGGGTCGGCGACCAGTGAGCTGGCAGCGCCGCCCGGGTGACTACTACAGCTCTCATCGGGCCGGGGTGCGATGAAGACGGTGTCGCTGCGCAGGCGCGTCACGCTCACCACCGCTACGGTGCTCGGTGCGGTACTGATCGTTGTTTCGCTGGTGGTGCACGGGTTGTTCGCGGTGGCGCTGAATCGCAGTCAGAACGCCGTACTCGCCGACCGCGTTCAACTGGCGCAGCAACTTGCCGGCCAAGGCATCTCGCCCACCGATCTGCTCACCCGGATCGATGCGCGGTCGGTGCGAGCGCGGCTCGTCCTCGCCGACGGCCGCACCTTCGGCAGCCTGAATGCCCAGCACGAGGACCAGTCCACGGTGAAGACCAGACACGTGCTGCTCAATGGCCGAGGCGAGTTGGACCACGCGCGAATGACCCTGCAACTCGACACCAAACTATTGGCGGGGGCGCAGTCGAAGCTGGTGGGCGTGCTCGCGGGCACCACCGCCGCGGCGCTGCTCGTCATCGTCATCGGGTTGCCGTTCGGTATCCGGCGCGCCCTCGCACCCTTGGATTCCATGACCGTGCTGGCTCGCGAGATCGCTCACGGCCGACGCGGGCGGCGGTTGTTGCCATCGCGACCCGACACCGAACTGGGACGCACCGCAACGGCTTTCGATGAAATGCTGGACGCACTGGAAGGCGCCGAGGCCCGAGCACAGGCGTCCGAGGAACAGATCCGTACCTTCGTCGCCGACGCCGCGCACGAGTTGCGCACCCCGATCACCGGAATTCGCGCGATCGCCGAAGCGGTCCTGCAGCAGCCGCCCGACGCCGATCCCGACGCCAGCCTGCAGATGCAGCTGCTGTTGGTCCGTGAGGCCCAGCGCGCGGGACGGCTGGTCGACGATCTCGTCGATCTGGCTCGCATCGACGCCGGACTGCCGCTGCGGCATACACCGACCGATCTACACGATCTCGCCGATGCCCAGTTGAGTCGGATGCGGCTGCTGCACGGCGATATCGAGTTCGAACTCGCGGGCGATCACGTGGTCGCGGCCATCGACCCCGAACGCGTCAACCAGGTGCTGTTGAACCTGCTCGAGAACGCGTGCCAAGCCATGCCGGATAGCGGCGCGGTGACGGTGCGGGTCAGCGCCACCAGCAACCTGGCCGAGGTGACGATCAGCGATACCGGCCCGGGGGTGCCACCCGGCGAACGCGAGCGGATCTTCGACCGGCTGGTGCGTCTCGACCGGGCACGCGATCGCCGCGCGGACGGTTCCGGCCTGGGACTTGCCATCGCCCGCGGCATCGCCAGAGCCCATGGCGGCGACCTGATCTGCCTCGACCCTGCGCCCGGACAACACGGTGCCGTATTCGTGCTGCGGCTGAAGATCGCCTGAAGATAGTGGCGCGACAAGTGCGCTCGGCAGGTCGGGTCGGCAGATTCGATGGGGACATATCCCGCCGACCACTGGAGTAAGAATGAAGCGCAGTCTCGTCGCCGCCACCCTCGCCGGCCTCGCCGGACTTGCCATCGCCCTGCCCGCGACCGCCTCCGCCGACCCCGGGCCGCAATGCAGCCCCGCGGCCGCGGCCCAGGCGAAGGCGGACAGCGCTCCGAAGGTCGCGGCATTCCTGTCCAGTCACCCGGACTTCGCCGCAGAAGTGGCGAAGGTGAAGGCCCTGCCCAAGGATCAGCGCAAGGCGGAGTGGAAGTCCTACCGCCAGGCGCACCCGCAGGACGTACAGGACTTCAGGACCGCCCGCGCGGACATCCACGACTACCGCCAGACCTGCCACAAGTAGCCATCGATCTCGGCCACCCGCGCCCGGTGTCACGGGTGCGGGTGCGGGTGCGGGTGCGGATCGAGAGATACTCGCGTCCGCCCTGATGACAGTTAGGCTGATCGGCGCCGCATCGGCCACCGTCCCCGCGGCAGCATCAAACTCGGCTGGCGCACATCGGATCCCCGGCGCCGATTCGACCGTCCCATGGGACTGCGTCGCGAATGCTCGGGCCCACGCATCTAACTCGTGCGATGCGTGCCTACGCACCACGCGACCAAACCAGTGCCGAATCCAGACAGCTTCTGCCGTATCCAGCCGTCGGTCCGGGGAGTTCCGTCGACGTAGTCAAATGGTGGTCGCACCCGCACAATCGACCGCCGGATGACTACGTTCGGCGAGCACTTGGACTGGATAGCGGGGGAATCGGTCTGACGAGATAGGGTGTGGCACTGGCGAATACAGCCGCCAGTGATGCGGTGTTTGCGCTGACTGCAGCGGGTGCAACGGACATTGTCAGCATCGGATGGATGTGGATTCCTCGGCGATCGCACGCTCAGGTCGTTGAGTGTTCGACAGGCGAGATGCGCTGCGGCTCAGGATATCCGCTCATAGCTCCCCGATGAGCGGACGTTCGTGGGATGGTCCAGCTTCGATAGCGGGATGCGCCGAGCTTCTTCGCTCGACGTTGGCAGTGCTTCTCTATGCTGACATTCGGCATCGCTTGCTGTGGACAGGTGAAAGGGGGGGCTCGTGGCTCATCCCGGCATCGGCGCAACGTTCGCGGACCATGTCATCGAAGGCGTGCTCGGCCAGGGCGGGATGGGCACGGTCTATCTTGCTCGCCACCCTCGCCTGCCCAGATCGGTGGCGCTGAAGCTGCTCAACCGTGAGGTTTCCAGCGACGCGGAGCTGCGTCGGCGATTCGAGCGGGAAGCCAGCGTTGTGGCACAGCTCGAGCACCCCAATATCGTGGGAGTCTACGATCGTGGCACTCACGATGGCCATCTGTGGATCGCCATGCAGTACATCCAGGGATCCGACGCCGGCCGCCTGGACTGCCGAACCGTCACCGGCGATCGGGCAGCACGGATCATCACCGACGTCGCTGCGGCCCTCGACTACGCCCACGCCCACGGTGTGCTGCACCGCGATATCAAACCGGCCAATATCCTGCTGGCCGCCCCCGATGCCGGCCGCGGAGAACGCGGCGTGCTCACCGACTTCGGCATCGCACGGCTGCAGGACGCGACGACCAAGGTCACCGCCACCGGAACCTTCGTCGCGACGATCGCCTACGCCGCGCCCGAACAGCTGACCGGCCAGCCCCTCGACGGCCGCGCCGATCAGTACTCACTGGCATGCACCCTGTTCAGCATGCTCGCCGGGCGATCGCCCTTCGCCGCCGACCACCCCGGGCAGGTCGTGGCCGGGCACCTGAGCGCACCGGTACCATCACTGGTCCGACTTCGGCCGGATCTCCCCGCGCAGCTGGACGCAGTTCTCGCTCGCGCCATGGCCAAGGAGCCTGGCCAACGATTCGGCAGCTGTGGCCAATTCGCCGCGGCGGTCGCCGACGCCCTTCGATATCCGGCTGAACCGACCACCGGGCTCGACGCACCGACGGTGGCCACCGAGACGGTAGGAGGGAGTCCATCCCAGCGGGCAACGATCGTCCAGGACTGGGCACATCCCGCCACGGCGGCAACCGCGGCGGCGCCCTATGGCCGACAGATTCCGATGCCGCGCCGCCAGGTGCGACCGCCTGCACGCGACAAGACCGGAGTCATCATCGCGATTGCCGTGCTCTTGTCCGTGGTCGTGGGTGTGGTAGCCGCTACCTCCCAGGCGCTGATCGGGACACACCGGGACGCCCAAACTACGGTTCCGGCGGGACCTTCGAAAACATTTGTGCCCAAGCCGTGGCTCCCAGAACTACAGGTAATTGCGGACACGTTCCCGAAACTGGTCCCGAGCAAGGAGGGCTCGTCAGCTTCCTGGCGAGGGGCTTTGTGTCTCCCCTCGTTCACTCAATCCGACGCGTCTGTGGGGGCGATCGAGTGCCAGCCGCCGGGTTCGAGCTCCAGCCAGGGAGACCATGTGTACAAGGTGATGGATTTCGGAACCACCGAGGCCGCCAAGGAGTGGATCGACAAGGGCACGAGTAGTGACCACGGTAAGGTCATACGGCTCGCGCACGCTGGGTGCGTCGCGGATCCGCTGGTCTTTCTCCCTCAGCTCGGTGGCGGTGCGGAGATAGCGTTCCCGGATGACCCCACCAGGTCGAGGTTTCTGGTGACTGTGAGTCCGGTCGCGGGTTCGATCGCGGACGTCCCGTCGAACTGGTTCCCGTCGGCTCCCGTTTGCGGATGAGTCGATATTTGCACACAGGTGTTGGCTCCTGCGGATGCCCGGCCAACCAGGCAGCATGTCGGCTTGGAAGTCTCACACGATCCGCTGATGCCTCCTCGCGGGCGTTGTCCGCATGCGCGGCAGTGCCGCTGGGTGCGGTCAACCGTGCGAGATACACAGCGGCACAGGACATCCGCTATTCCGCTGATCGACTGCTAGCCAACGAATTCTGGGCCGCTGTCCCCACCGTCGACCAGGTCTGTTGTTGCGGCCAGTCGAGACAGGCTCATGCCGTGCGGAGATCCTGCGGCGGTTGCCGCTGTTATGCCGTCAGGTGTTGAGCCATGAACACCTGGGAACGGTGTCAGTCGATGTGAGCCGTGGCGGGTGTACGAATATGACGTAACCGCAGGTAGTCGAGTTGGCGACGCTACAGGGGTCGTCTGGTTGAGGTGTCGGTAGATGGTGGGCCCGGTGGCGCCGAACTATCACTGGTACATGTGATCTGGACGTCTCCCAGGAGATTCGATGCCAAGGCCGAGTCGGGGTGTCGTAGAAGACCTTTCAGAAGACGAAGCCGCGCAGTGCCAGGAAGCGCATACCGCCGACCGCCGCCATGATGGCGATCACGGCGCCGGCCTGCGCGATCTCGCCGAGGCCGGGTGCCAAGAACTCGAGACCGGCCAGCGCCGCCGTGCTGATCAGCAGGCCGATCAGTGCCAGCCCGCCGCCTTCCCACTGTGCGCTGAACCAGCCGACCCGTCCGGCCGCACGGAAGGTGAGCTGGCGGTGCAGTTCGTTCGCGATCACCGTGCTGACGATCGAGCCGACGATATTGGCGACCAGCGGGCCGCTCCCGTTCATGGCCATGAACAGCAGGCCATAGGCAATGTTGCTGGAGCCGCCGACCAGGGCGAAGCGGATCAGCTGGGCGAAGGCGTGATCACCGCGCAGATACCGCATCATGCGGGCGAGACGGTCGAGCGATTCTGTGCGCAGCATCGGGAACGGGCCGGCACCGATGGTAGCGATGTCATCGAGGATCGTGGTGTCCCCGTACGCTTTCCGCATCCCGGAAGCGGCGATTGCTGTGCTGTTCACATGAGTACTGTCGCCAGCCGGTCGGTCACCGACCTGACGCCGACCTGACACGCCAACTGACACGGTGTCCGGCCTGGTCACCGCGGACAAGGGGTGACGAACACGCACCGGTCCGCGTATTACGTACGCGGGATCATCGACAGCGGTGCGCGGCCCGACACAACGCCCCACGTCAACGAAGGCACCTCATCGCGGAGGATCCAATCGATCTCGAGCGCGTTCAACGCGCGATAACGCCGCGACCCGCGCGTTCAATCGGGGACAAACGTTGGCCAGCAGCTGATCTCACGACCGCGTGCTCATGCCGCATTGCGTACGTCTCGGCCAGCGCGATTGGTGTCCTCGCCGCGCGGCAACACCGGCGATCGCGGAGATCGGGCTGGACCAGCTCGCGCAGCTGGGTCTCGACAGGTCATCCACCTCGGTTCGGGGCGCGTGTCGACGTGGCCTTCAGGCAGGTGCCTCACCGAGTATGCTGATCTGCTCGGCAAGGATCTCGTCGGATCGCTCGGCGAAGTCCAGTAGCAGCGTGATCTGATCGTCGGTGTAGCCGCTGACCAGATCTGCCATCCGCTCGTACAGCGGCTGGTACAGCGCCGTCGCTTCCGCGACGCGCTCGGGCACAGCGTGGACGGTCACCTGCCGTCGATCCGCCGAATCATGTTGCCTGGTCGCGAAACCGGCACGCTCCAGCCGGTCGATCACGGTGGTGGTAGCGCTGGGGGTAAGCCGCAACTCATCGGCCAGCGTGCGGGCTGATCGAGGACCCTGCGAGAGTAGGTACACGCTTTTCAGATCGGTCGGGGTGATGCCGAGCCGCGTGGCGATCAGTTCGGCGAGCACCGTGCTCCGCGCCGCCGCCCGCTGCTGCCCGGCGAGTAGGCGCTCGACCGCCATGAAATCTCCTTCGATGAACGCATTGTTCGATGATCGTATCATTTCGACATACAGTGGCGGCATGCGAACCACATTGCTCGACAAGTCCAGACTGTTCGACGGCGCCGATGTCACTCTGATGCATCGTGACGACCGGTGGTGGATGATCATGGGCGAGCTCGTGGACCCCGCCGTGCACCGGATCGACCTCCGGGTCGCGCACCTGCCCCAGGGTGCCGCCATCGACAGCCTGGAGTGGACGATCGACGGACAGTGCGCGGAGCGGACTCCGGCGAACAGCTGGGACGCCACCGGCTACCACTGCGTGTCCTATGTGCGCGGCCGGTCCGGCGGACAGTGGGTCGAACGCCTCTACTACGCGAGCGCTGCCGCCGCGACCGACATCACCGGGCCGTATTCGATCGGCTTTCTGGAATGGGATGGCTCCGAGTGGGTTCGCCATCCCGAGCCCGTGTTCACCGCGACAGAATCGTGGGAGCTCGGCACCGTGGCCGAGCCGAACCTGCTTTACCACGGCGGTCGCTGGCTGCTCTGGTACTGCGCGGGCCTGTCCGCCAACGGCACCCAGGTGATCGGATACGCGGAAAGCCCGGACGGCGTGACCGGTTGGACCGGTAGGCGGATCTTCGCCGCCGATGGCGAATTCGATGCTGTCGTCGCCGCTTCCGATGCGGCATTCGATTTGGTGACCGCGAAGCACCCGCTGACCACTACCCCCGGATCCCGAGACGGTGTGTGGTGGACGCGGGCCGCAACGTTCGGCGACTGGCCAGGGCCGATACAGCTGGTTTCCACCACCGACGGCACGCCATGGCACCGTGACGGCGTGTGGAAACCATCGGTGGTCAGGCAAGGCGACGATCTAGTCGTGTTCTTCAACGGCTCGCGGCGCGAGGGCCGCTCGCCCGGACTGTCCGTCGGCCGAGTCCACTACCGTCTCGGCTGACGATCCCCCTCGTCGAGCACCCCGGCCGGACGGCCTCTCATACCGCGACCCGCGCGTTCAATCGGGGACAAACGTTGGCCAGCAGTTGATCTCGCGAGCGCGCTCCTAGCCGATTACCGAGTCGCGTACGGGCCGAAACACACATCAACCGCACAGCGCCAGTTGGGTGAAAGCCCGAAGCGCATCGTCGATGGGATGGGGCTGTGGCTTCCCTGAGGAGTCGAGTTGGTTCCATCGCTGCAGGTTCACCGCGATGGACATTTGCCGCTTTTCGTCAGCGCTGGTCATGGATATCGCGCCGCCGCCCCAGACCGAACCGTCATGGCCCCAGTAGGTGCCGTGACCGGGCACCGTCATCTTATGCAGGCCCAGACCGTAGTCGATTGTCTTACCTTCGAAGGAGATGACCGGAACAGTATGTTGCATCTGCGCCAGCGCTGCTCGGCTGATGATTTCGCCTGCCAGCAGCAGGCCGAAGAAGCGGTTCAGGTCCGCGGCGGTCGATATCAGCGAAGCCGCCGGCCCCACCCACGACATGTCATAGACGCTGTAGTCGCGGGGCGGGTCGATCATGCCGAACCACGCCTCGTAGTGCAGTGAGTGCGGTCCGTTGATATGCGGTCCGGCTGGGAGTTCGGTGTCCCGCAGCCCGGCGCGCTCGATGACGTTGCGAGTGATGCATTTCTCCGCCGAGGTACCGGTAACCGACTCCAGGAGTTGGCACATGAGCAGGTAATTGGTGTTCGAATACACCCCCGGAGTGCCACCCGGCTTCCCGGTGGCAGGCGCCGACACCCCCATCTCGATCAGTTCGGTCGCGTGAAACCTGGTGAACCGGCTGTCATCCAGGCTTGCCGGTGTCGTTTTCGCCAGGTTCGGGAATGCCGCGAGGGACGGGTAGGCATGCGGGAGGTAGTCGGCGAGGCCGCTGGTGTGGTTGATCAACATCCGGACGGTGATCGCCGCACCTCGTTCGCCGGGAACCAGCCGCGGCAGGTAGTGGCCGATGGGTGTGTCGAGCTCTATTTCGCCGTCGTCGACCAGCTGCAGCACGGCGGCGGCGGTGAACGTCTTGGTGATGCTGCCGACGCGGTGTCGCATCTCGACTGTGACGGGGCGGCCGGTGGCGATATCGGCTACTCCGGCTGCGCCGCACCAGATTTGGTCGTCGTTGCGCACTTCGGCGAAGACTCCGGGTATGCCCGCGCGATGGACGGTCTCCAGGGCGGTCTGTAGCTTCTCGGGATCAAATGTGTTGGTCACGGGACCACTATCGGCCGAGCGGTCCCGCACGGTATTGGAAAAATCTTCCCCAGGCCCGGTACCGGTGCCGCGCGATGGTGGGCAGATAGTGCGCCGTCAGTGATCCCGGCGTGCGGTCGGCGAATATCGATACGTCTCGGCACAGATGAGCCTGATCGGTATAACCGCAGTCCACCGCGACGTCGGCGGCGGGCCGGCCCGCCAGCAGACCGTCGACCGCGGACCGGAACCGGACCAGCATCGCCGCCCGCTTGGGTGTCAGGCCGATCTGGGACTCGAATCGCGCCCACAGCCGCTTATGGCTCCATCCGACGGATTCGGCGAGTTCGCCGATCTTCACCTGGCCGCCGGAGGTGAGTATGCGATTCCAGCCGGCGAGCACCTCCGGGTCAGGAGTCCGCATCGGCCTGTCGCACTGCGCCAGAAACGATTTCGTCAATGCGAAACGTTCGTCCCAGGTCGGGGTGGACGCGAGTTGCTCACGCAGTCGCCGAGCCCGCAATCCCCACAGGTCCTCCAGGGCGACAACGCCCCGGCCCAAATCTGTTGGGGAAATACCCAAGAGCGAATACGCCTGTATCGGCGACAAGCGAACCTCGATGCACGCTGCCCGCTCGCCACGAACACGCATGGCCTCGATGGGAAGCCCGGCAACGAAGCCGCCGAGGGTCCGCCGCCCGACCGCATCGTCGACGATCAGCCCGCGATCCCCGAATTCGATCAGCACAGTGATCGCCGCCGTCCCGGCGACCCGAAGATCCACCCCGGCGCCACCCGCATCGCGGTAACCGATGATCGCGGCCCCCAGCGGCACGGCATCGGCCGGACCTGCAAATTCCCACCCCACATCAGACTCGCGGCCGAAGTCCACAGTTCCCACCCGTCCAGGCTACGGAATGGTGCGGACACCGCCATCGCTCACGCAGGCCCGTCTTCCTTCGATGGTGTGCCATCCACCCATGGCCGTCATCGCGCCCGGGCGAACAATCGGCCGGCGAGATCGATTCCGGTCACGGCGCCGGATCCGTCACGAGTGAAGTACCCGCGTTGTCCCTGCAGGCCGCCGTCGGTGACGATGTACTCGTCCGCGTCGCCGGGCAGCAGGCCGAGGGTAGCCGGTGGCAGGTCGGGCGGCATTTCGGTGTCCGCGGCGGCACGGATCTCCGGTTTGATGGCACATCCGATCGTCAACACCGCCCCGTCGGCGTCGAGAGTGAGCCGCATCATCTCGTTCTCGTAATGCCCGGCAATCTCTGCTGCCCGCCTCTGGTCGTAGGGCAGCGGTTCCGGGTCAGGTTCGATCACGCCGAGGTAGTGTTCGAGCACCCAGTTCACCAGGGCTCGGTTGAACGCGAGGCCCGCGTCCGGACCAGCGTTCGACGCCACGGTGACGGCGAAGTTCCGCTCCGGGACGATGAGCAGGTCGGCGAACTGGCCATTGCCCGACCCGCCGTGCCCGATGGTCGCGACACCGTCCACCTCACGCAGGAACCAGCAGATGCCGAATGCTTCACCCAACGTGCTACCACGCAGTTCCACGGTCTGCTCCCGCATCCGGTACAGCAGTTCGGTAGGCAGAATTCGCTCGCCGCCATCGGTCCGGCCGTCGCCGAGATGGAACCGCGCCCACTGCAGCAAATCCCCCACCGACGTTACGACGCCGCCACCAGGGTTGTTGGCACGGTTGTCCTTCCACTGCCGGGCCACCGCGAGCACACCGTTCGCATCGACGTTGTGGCCCACCGCAAATCGCCTGGTCATCACGTCGCTGACCGCGTAACAGCTGTGTGCCAGTCCGAGCGGTTCGAACAACAGCGATGCGACGCCCCGTTCGAAGGTCGATCCGGTGACGTTCTCGACGATCCGGCCGGCCAGGTTGAACCCCGCCTGGCTATAGGACGCCCGCGCCCCCGGTTCCGCGATAAGCGGCGACTCGGCAAGTTTCACCGCGTGCCGCGCCAACGCGTCGTCTCCTTCGCCGGTATCGACGCCGAGCTTCCATTCCAGCCCGGCCGTATGGTTGAGCAGCCGCAAAACGGTGATTTCGTCCGCGGCTGCATCGGTGGGGGCGAATTCCGGGACATACCGCCGCACCGGCGCGTCCAACTCCACCCGACCCTCGGCGACCAAGCGCATCAACGCGGTCGCGGTGAACGTTTTGCTCACCGACCCGACAACGAACATCGTGTCCCGATCCACCGGAAGCGGATTGTCCACACTCGTCACGCCGTGGCATGCGAAGTCTTCTCGACCACCGGCCAACACCCCGACAGCGACACCCGGTACGCCCAGTTTCTCCGCCGTGGCCGCGACGAATTCCAACAATTGCTGTGTCATCTCGTTCATACCAACATGCTCGAACCTTGCCCCTGGGGCAAGGTCAAGCCCTTGGTCGAAACTCGCCGACCGCACCGCACTTCCACCTGTACACCGAGCACTACTGGCTGCCGCCGAAACAGTCGGAGAGAGCGCTTCGGCCGCTGATCGCAAGGCATTTCGGAGCTACAGGGACCGACTGAACGACGCGACTATCTGATCAATCCGCAGCGTATCCGGTGAATTCCTGGGCGGTCGTTGTGACCATGCGACCGCCCATCGCGTGCACCGCGGAGTGCAATCGAGAATCACCGCTGGGCGGCAATGGCATTGACCACACCGACGAACCGTCTGCGCCATCGATCGCCTGCACGGTGACGCCGTCGGTCAAGATGAGATGGCTTGCATCGGTGATGCCTTCGTACCTCGTGAATTGTGAGGTGTTCGCGAATGGCGACGGCTGCTGCCAGATTCGATGTCCGTCGGTGAGATCGAGACCGGAAAGCGTTGAGCCATCGAGCGATCGGACGATCACCGTATCGCGCACCACTCCCACTATCGCGCCCTTGCGTCCCGTGGTATCGGCGAGGCCGATCAGCGCATTGGTCCACAGAACTCGGCCGCTCGTCCGGTCGTAGGCGCTCTCCCCGGTAAGGATCGGCAGTGGTGTGGCGGTTGCGGTCGGATACCACTCGAGGATGAAGCTGGCATTGGCGACCTCGGTGATCCGGTGGCCATCGCGACCGAGCAGCGCGACTGTTCCCGCACTGCCGCTGCGATCGATCACCTGCATGGCGATCAAGCCGCCGTCGAAGACGTAGCCGACGGGAGCGGTGAAAAGCAGCTCACCGGAACGCAAATCGTATACGCGGACCTTGCCGTCGCGCCCTTCCCGGAAGTAATCCGGGGCGTCGATCCGGGGAGTAACGGGTTCGCCGGGAATCGGTGTCGGATACGTCTTGCGCCAGGTCGCGGCGATATCGGCAACGGTCCCCCGCGTAATGACAGCGGTCTGCCAGTCCGCGGTGCGCCCGGCAACGGAGACAACGCCGTCGCGGACCGCGATGTCCATGACCTCGAAATCCGTTGTGTGGTCCGTGAGTACCCTGCCGGTCGCACTGTCGACGATCAGCACTCGATGTGTGCCGTGACAGGTGAGCAGCCCCTCGAGTACGATTTCAGCACAGCCGTCGATTTCACCGACATCGGTTGTCCAGCGCGGCTTTCCGGTGTCCGGGTCGATACCGTGCATTCGCACCGGACCGACCGGCAATCCAGCCTCGCCGGTTGCGCTACCCGGCACCGCGGTGGCCGCCACGATCATCGCCCCGGCGTCCATCGGCCCGCCGTATCCGTAGTAGCGGCCCAAACTGTGCGGGGCCGACAGCAGGACCGCACCGGGCTCATCGGACAGATCCGAGGCGCGCACCGTCCACCGCGGGGCGGGAGCGGAGTCGAGCTGGGGCGAAATACGAAACCTGCCGCCCAACACCGGAGTCGCTTGCTGCGACTGCCGAGGTGACCGGTCCGTCCACACGATCGCTGCCACGCCCACCACCACGACCAGCACCACGATCCAGATCCCGCGCCTGTTCCGACCGGTGAACCACTGTGCGGCCGAGCTCATGCGGCTGTCTCCTCCAAGCATCGATCTGATCCAGACTCCAGTCCGGATGCGCCCACGCAAGGTATCAGCCACTTCCGAGGTGGGAATAGAGACCGGAGCGGTTTCGCTGCCCGGTAGTTCACCGGGCGCTGTTCAACAAACGTGTCGAAAACGATTGGTGTTCAACAAGTCCTGTCGGACCGTTCTCGTCCAGTCCAGCGCAGTGCCGACCACCACCGCCGTGGCCAGCACTGCGGTCAGTTGTTCCTGGTCAGGGAGCCCGAGGTCATCATGAACGGGATGCTGTGATCCTGTCCCGCCAGGATGGCGGTTTGATGTCGCTCGTCGTCGGCGATCGACCAGAACGCCAGCGTGGTTGCGCCGCAGGTCTGCGTGGCCGGGGACAGCTCGGCGGTATTCCCATGGGCCTCGAAGGTCCAGTTGCAGCCGTCGACGGTATGCGCGGTGACGGTGCTGCCCGCCGACGGGGCGAAGGTGACCGGCCCGGACATGGGAGCGGGCGTGAACGGCAGGGGAATGAAGTAGGAGTTGGTGGCGGCGTTGGTGGGGAAGGGCGCGCGGTCGAAGGTCCAGGTACCGCTGAAACGCCGCGCGGTGTCGGCCTGCGTGCCCGCGGCGGCGTTGGTGCGGCGGCCGTCGACCAGATCGAATCCGAAGGTGCCCGGGCCGAGATAACTGTTGGCGTGCAGGGTTTCTCGCTCGATGCCGTCATCGACGGTGACACGCCAGCGGTCTATGTTGTAGCCGGATCCGATCACCTGGTTGAAGCAGTACTGGGTGGTGGAGGTCATTTCCAGAGCGTCCCCCAGCGGTCGGAAATGCCAGGTGCAGCCCTGATCGGTGCGGCCAAGGACCTCGCCGTCGGCACCGCGAGTGAAGGTAATGGTGCCGATCTGTGGAATGTCGGGCCGGTATCCGAACAGGTCCATGGTGGCGATGTTGGTTCTGGTGACGTGGTCCGGCTGGTCGTAATTCCATGTGCCCAGGTATTTTTCGACGGATCCGGTCGTTTCGGCGGACGCGGTCGAATCCGCTCCGGCCGGTGCCGGGGCGGTCGCGAGGCCGGCCAGCGCCAGGGCTGCGATCGCGGTCAGTCGGCTCGAACTGCGCAACATGAGATCTCCTCGAATGGTGCTTCGTGTTTTGCGGGTCGGCACTATGACGAGGCGGGCGGCGGGAAAGTTACCGCGCCGGATCGGTAACTTTTCGCCCCGCCGTCTCGTCGTAATCGGTATGGAGACTCATGGCGACCAGTTCACCGCGCTGTGGGATGCGCATCGCGCCTACCTGGTGGACCTGGCATTCCGAATGCTCGGTGACATCGCGGAGGCCGAAGACGTTGCGCAGGAGGCGTTCCTGCGCCTCTCACGCACCCCCGCGGACGAACTGAACAACGTCCGCGGCTGGCTGACCGTGGTGACCGGCCGCCTGTGCCTGGACCTGATGGGCAGTGCCCGGGCCCGGCGCGAGCAACCCGGCGACCCGGAGCTGCTGAACTCGGTGGTCTCGCCGGGCGTCGACCCGGCGGACCGGGTCACGCTCGACGATCGTGTCCGGTCGGCACTGGCGATAGTGCTGCAGCGACTGAATCCGCCCGAACGGGTGGCGTTCATCCTGCACGATGTGTTCGCGCTGCCCTTCGAGGAGATCGCGGCGATCTTGGGCCGTCCAGCGGGTACGTGCAGACAGCTGGCGCGACGGGCGCGTACGAAGATCACCGGGGCGGGGGCAGGTCCCACGACCGCGGCGGCTGACCGCGCGGTCGTCTCGGCCGACCCGGTAATCGATCAGGCCACGGCATCGACACACCGAGCCGTCCTGGACCGGTTCATCGCGGCTTGCTCCGGCGGCGACCTCAACGCCCTGCTGACCGTGCTGGCCCCGGACGCCTGGGGATCGGCGACCTTCGTCGCGGGCTCGCTGCCGACCCCGGAGGACACCCACGGCGCAACGGCCGTGGCGTCGAACCTGCTCAGCTACTTCGGATCCGGCGCGACGCTGGTGTCACACCCAGCACCCGCAACCGTGGGCATCCTGGCGTACCACAACCGCGTGCTGTACGGCATGCTCGTGCTCACGATGCGCGGCGACCGCGTGGCGGGCATCGAGGCGATCGTCGACCCGACGATCCCCATGGCGTGAGGACGGCCTACCGGCGCGCGCCCTGCGAGTAGTGTCGCTAGCGTGGAAGACGCTGGACTCGTCGGAGTGCAGAAGACCCTCAGCCCCGTCCTCAGGGCCAAAGCACTGGACAACCGACTGCCGGACCCGATCCTCGGCGACAAATACGCCGAACAGACGATGCGCCGCCTCGACCCCGACTACGACAAACGCAGATTCGGCACCAACCAGATGGGCCTTGCCGCCGTGGTACGCACCAAGGCCCACGACGACTGGGCCCGAAGCTACCTCGCCGATCACCCCGACGCGGTGGTGCTGCACCTGGGCTGCGGCCTCGACGCCCGCGTGTACCGGATCGACCCGCCCGCCACCGTCGACTGGTACGACCTGGACTATCCCGCCATCATCGAACTGCGGGAACAATTCCTGCCGCCGCGAGAGCGCTACACCCTGATCGGCTCCAGCGTCACCGCCCTGACTTGGCTGGACCGTATCCCCCGCGGCCGGCCCGTGCTGATGATCGCCGAGGGACTGGTGCCCTACCTGACCGAAGCCGACGTCCGGCGACTGCTGACCAGTGTCGTCGACGCCTTCCCCACCGGCCGAATACAGCTCGACACGGTACCGGTCTGGGCATGGCGCACCTCGAAATGGGACCCCACCCTGCGCAAATACGGCACCCAATTCCACAGCGGCTTCAACGATCCGGCCGCGCTGGCCGATTGGCACCCGCGACTCGAATACATCGACGAGGCACCGATGAACGACTCACCGGTGCTGATGGCCAAGGCACCCGCGAACATACGCCGCATGTTCCGCCTTCTGAACCTGCTACCGGGCATGAAACGATCCACCCGCATCGTGCGGTTCCGGTTCTGATCCGCCGACAGTCGGTACAGGCTGGTGAACGCGGGGATCTCGCTGCTCTGGCTGCGATCTGACGCGGGGCGATAACGACCGCCGAGGAGGCTGTCGCTGCTCGTCTCAGGGGACGGTGACGCGATGTAGCCGTGGTAGTGCGCGCAACAGGACCCATCGTTGCACCGCATTGCTCCCGGTCAGGCGGAGTAGTTGTTTGTTTGCGTCGCCGACTGCCCGGAATGCATAGGGCACCATCTCGGTTTGGTAGGCCGACAGCGCGTGCTCAAGTGAATCACCTTGCGCAGCAGCATGTTCCAGCTTTGTTGCCAGCAGGGCCGCATCGCGCAGTGCGGTATTGCCGCCGTGGGCTCCCACGGGTGGCATCGTATGGACCGCGTCCCCCATCAGCGTTACCCGCGACATCCGCCACCCACGAGGACGAGGGGCGGCCATGAGTTTCACCTCCATGGTGTATTCGGGCTGGGACTCGGTGATGAGTTCCTGTACGGCAGGGTGGAATTCGCCGACCAGGGTGCCGGCGAATTCGTACAGTTGCGCCGGTGTGGGCTGGCAATCGGTGAACGGGTCGTCAGCGCCCGGAAAGACCAGTCCCCACATCACATAGTCGTCGTCGACGGGGGCGTCGGTCCCGGGCGCGAGTCGCTCGAAGGCTGCCGAAGGTTGCTCACCGAAACGCATGGAGGTGAAGAACGCACATCGTCCCGGCCTGTCACCGACGGCCAGCACTCCGCTCTTGGTCAGAGCCGGCGGCACCATGCACCGGCCGCCGATCCGCAGCGGCGTGCGGCCGTAGAGCGCACGCATGCCGGAGTCGATCGGTTCGTGATCGGGGAGCGTGGCCGCGCGCAGTACCGAACCGATGCCGTCGGCGCCGACGACCACGTCCGCGCGTGTCGAACTGCCATCGGCCAGATGTAATACGGCACCGTCGCGGTCCTGCTCGACACCGACCGCTCCCCTGCCGAAATGCACCCGGTCCTCGAGTCCCTGTAGCAGGATCGTGCGCAACGTCTGGCGATCCATCTGGCCCGCGCCGTCGGGAACGTTTTCGTCGAAGTGCAGGGTGATGGCGTCGCGCAGGTCCTTGTTGGTGATCCTGAAGTATCCTCCGGGCGCCCCCGCGACCGCCGATATCAGGTCGAACAATTTGGCCGGAACGCACTGCCGCAATGCCGCTCTGCCGTGTTCGTCGACTGTGATGCGGTATCCCTGGCGGCGCACGAACGGCCCGGAATCCCGCTCGTACACCTGCACCTCGATCCCGGCCTTGTGCAGTGACTGCGCCAGGCACAGTCCGGCCAGACCAGCACCGGCGATAGCGATCGAAGAACGAGAACGATTGGTAGCCATAGAATTTCTGCCCATCAACGTCAGATCCGGCTCCAGCCGAACCGATTCGGATAACGCGAGCCCGCCCCCTGCTGGTGCCGAACCCCGACCGCGGCCCAGGACTCGATCAATCGGTCGAGCAGCCGGGTGAGGTTGACGACGTCCTCGGCGGACCAGTCGGCGATCACCGCGCCGAATACCTCGTCTCCCACGTCCAGGAACTGCTGGAGCTCGGCCCGGCCGGCGTCGGTCGCCTCGACCAGCACCACACGTCCGTCGGCCGGGTCCGGCGAGGTCTGTGCCAGACCTGAATCAACCAGGGCGCGAACGTGTCTAGTGACCGACGACGGCAATGCATCCAGCCGCTCGGCGATCTCACCGGACCGCACCGGACCGGACTCCGCCGCGAGCTGGAGCACCCCGACCCGCATCGGGTCGAACGCCCGCGAGGTACCCAGCCGCATCGCCTCGGCGAAGCGAAAGGTCATTCGTGCCAGGTCCGACACCTGTTCCTTATTTGCTTCCATGAAGCAAATATATCACTTGTTTCACTGAAGCAAACAACTGAACCTGAACTGGGCCAACAGCTTCGCCGCAACAAGGCAATGACGTGCAGAAAGGCCGCTCATCGGCTACTCGAGCCTGGCGTGAGGGCCGGGTCCCGGCCAGGATCTGGTCCAGGTGCCCGGTGGGATGCTCCCCGAAGCGGCTGCCCGCCAGCGTGATCGGCGTGGCTCTCTCATGCCCCCCACCGAGTGCCGTGCGGGACTGGCTGGAAAGGGGAACGCACGGTCTGGAGGAGACCGCCAGGTGTTGCCCTGCACCTGCCTCCAGGCCGTGCCCACCGGCCGAAAGCATCGAGCGAAAAGGTTTGCGAGCCCGGCTAAGTAGCTCTGTCCGTGGGCGGCCGTTATTCGCGAATCCTGGTGGCGTGTCGCCACAGGTATTCACCGAAGATATCCGCGATCGGACGAACAGGGGTCGGCGTCTCGCGCTCGGCCGAGCCTCTACCCCTCTCGAACATCTGAAATGCCGATGCACGGATGCCAATTCGCCACACGCCGGCCTATTCGCGCGAGCACACCGGTGCTGCCCTGATCCGATGGATCCCGGCTGTCCGGTCGGGTCTCCGGTGATCATTTTGTGATGCCAGTAATGTGCGAGTTCGCATGCAGCGCAGTATCGTCGGGCGCGGTGCGCAATAGTGGCCGCTCGATTGCTGTCTATTCATCAGAGCAGCAAGAGGCAGTCTCCCCCTGATGAAGTAGTGAAACTCGGTTGTTCCGAGGGTCCGAAAGGTTAGGAAAAATATGTTCCGTTATGCCCTGATCAAGACGAGTCGCGTCCTTGCGGTGAGTGCCCTGCCGTTAGCTGCGGCCGTCGTATTCGCGGGCGCGTCTTCCGCCTCCGTGGATCAGGCTGCTGCGGCGGCTCCGGCGGCACCGGTTGTTGCCCAGCCGATCGCCGGGCTCCCACTGGAGGTCACCACCAACCCCGACGCGCAGTACCCCGATCCGGTGCTGAACGGCGCGGCTGCGGGCGCTGCGATCGGCTCCGCCACCGGTTCCTTCATCGATCCCGTGCCCACCCTTCTCGGCGCCGTGATCGGCGGGATCGTCGGCGCGGTCGCCCCCGGCGTCGTCCCCCAGATCCTGCCCTGATCCCCTAGGGCACAACCCTTTTCGTCGAGTCCGAGCAGTTCGCGCTGCTCGGACTCGACTGGTTCACCGACTGTGCACTCACCTCGCGGTGCGGATAGACACCGTTTCGGTCAGCGCGGTCGGGGCAAGAGCGGACATTCGCAGCCGACGACAGTGCGAACTGTCTCCCCAGCGTGGAACTATGCGCAATGGATAGCGTAGGCAGGCACGGTGAGGCGGACTAGATGTATTGACCCGCAGGGTCGTTTACACGGCTGATGGGTGGTTGACCACCGAGCGCGGTGTGGCCGCGGTGATGGTTGTAGGTGTGGAGGAAGTCGGCCAGAGCTGCGGTGCGCTCGGTGTTGCTGGTGTACGGGCGAACGTAGGCCCATTCGTCGAGCAGGGTGCGGTTCAGGCGCTCTACCTTGCCGTTCGTCTGCGGGCGGTAGGGCCGGGTGCGTTTGTGGATGATGTTGGCGGCACGCAGAGTCTGAGCGAATAGCCTGGACCTGTAGCAGGATCCGTTGTCCGTGAGGACGCGTTCGACGGTGATGCCGTGCCCGCTGAAGAAGGCGTTTGCCCGCTGCCAGAACTCCGCGGCGGTCTCCTTGCGTTCGTCGGTGAGGACCTCGCTGTAGGCAAGTCGGGAGTGATCGTCGACGGCTGTGTGGATGAAGCTGTAGCCGATCACAGGGCTGCCCCCTTTGCGCGCACTGGTCGTGGCTTGCCGGTTGGCGTAGGCCTGCTGCCGGGGCATGATCCGGTGCCCACCGCCGTCGGGAATGTTGCCGAGCTTCTTGATGTCGACATGGACCAGTTCACCGGGGCGTGATCGCTCGTACCGCCGGATGATCTGGCCGGTGGGTCGGTCCATCCATCGCAGACGGTTCAGATTGTGGCGGGTCAGGACACGGTGAACGGTCGAGGCGGGCAGTCCCAGGATCGGCCCGATTCTGGCCGGGCCGAGTTTCCGCTCCCGCCGCAGGTCGCAGATGCGGGACTCGACATCTGTTGGGGTGCGGTGGGGAGTTGTGCGCGGCCTGCTGGGGCGGTCGTACAGGCCGGCGTCGCCTTCGGCTCGCCAGCGGCGGACCCATTTGTGGGCCGTGGTGCGGGAAATGCCCATCTCGTCGGCCACATGGGCGACGGGCCTACCAGCCCGGACCCGGTCGACCAGGAGCCGTCTGCCATGGACGGTCAGCCGCGCATTTGGGTGGGACAAGGAGACCTCTGTGGTGGTGTGGAGGCTGCAACGCTCCTCGGCGGGGCGAGGCGCGTGGGTGTGCCGTATGGGGGGGTGTCGGGTGGTCAGGCTGTTTCAGCAGCGGACCCACTTGTGAGCCGGTGGTGTGGTAGACGCCCATTTCGTCGGCTTGGCGCAGGTGACGCGCGGCAACGGGCTGCGATCCGCCCCCGCGTTGTCGGCACGGCGAACGTTCATTGGGCGCGGCTGGCGGCCGGTCCGACCGTGTCGCCGGTGTGGAGTCCGGCTGGCTTACGGCAGGCGCACTGCTCGCAGGACGGCGTCATGGGTGTGGTGTGTGTCGGCGTGTGCCGAGGTGGGGCGAGGGCGGGTTTCGTTGATCAGTACGTTCCAGGTGGGGTCGAGGAGTCCGGCGATGTCGTCGGGCTGGTAGTAGTCGTCGGGGTCGAAGTCGTCCGATGGGGTGAGGTCTGTGCGGGCGTGGGTGGCGAAAAGCAGTGTGCCGCTGGGGGCGACAGCACTCAGCAGGCCGTGCAGCACCGTGTGGCCTGCCTGTCGGCGCAGGGGGAAGTAGTGGAGGGACACCAGGTCGAAGGCGCCTGGTGGGGGCGGTGTGGTGGTGAGGTCGGCTCGCGCCCATGCCACGCGGCCCTGCGTGTCGGTGGCCGCGGTGGCGGCGCGGTTGAGGGCGATGGCGGAGATATCGACTGCGGTGACCTGCCAGCCTCGCCGGGCCAGCCAGAGTGCGTCGGCTCCTTCGCCGCATCCGACATCGAGCGCCTGGCCCGGTGGCATGTTGGTGATCTCGGTGACGAGTACGGGGTTGGGGCTGCCGCTGAATATCTGGTCGCGGCTGCGATACATCTCGTCCCAGTGCTGGGCGTCCATGACGCTCGGTCCTCTCGTTGGTTTCCCGGTCGTGGTCGGCGTGCAGGCGCGCTCAGATCGGTGCTGTGACCGTGGCGTCGGCGTCCTGCACTCCGATCTGTCGGCCGGGCCGGACGAGGAAGCCGCACACGAGAGCACCGAGGACGAATATCGCCACGGTCACCCAGAAGGCGACGGTGTTGCCGTGTACGGATGCCTGCGCGGCAGTTTCCGGGGTCTTGGGGTGGGTGGTGAGGTAGCTCGTTGTGGCGCTGACCGCGATGGTGTTGAGCAGGGCGGTGCCGATGGCGGCTCCGATCTGCTGTCCGGCGTTGACCAGGGCGGAGGCGGCGCCGGTGTCGGCGGGGTCGACTCGGTCGGTGGCGAGGTTCATCGCCGGACCGAAGATCAGGCCGAAGCCGGCCCCTGTGATCAGCAGACCCGGCAGGATGCTTGCGGCGTATCCGCTGTGCACGGTCAGCGAAGTGAACAGGGCGGTGCCCACGGCGGTGAGCAGAAATCCGCCGATGACGGCGGGACGCGGTCCGGTGCGGGGCAGCAGGACGCCCCCTGTCACGATCGCCAACACCACCATGGCGATGACCATGGGCAGGAACGCCACGCCGGTCATCAGCGCGGAGAAGCCGAGCACCTGCTGCAGGTGGTAGGCGAGGAAGAGGAAGACGCCGAACATGCCGATACCGGCGATCGCGACCATCAGATAGGCGCCACCACGGTTGCGGTCGCACACGACCCGCATCGGCAGCAGGGGCTGGGAGACTCGGGTCTGGATGAACACGAACAGTCCCAGAAGCAGTACACCTGCGGCGAGGGCGCCCAGGGGCACCGGGCTCGTCCACCCGTCGCGCTCCGCTGTCGAGCAGCCGTACACCAGGGCGAGGACACCGAGCACGGAGGCGACCATGCCGGGCAGGTCCAGGTGCGGGCGGGGCGATACGGCGGCCTGCGCGGGCACCAGCGCCGAGGCCGCCGCGAGGACCACGGCGCCGACCCCGACGTTGACCAGCAGGCACCAGCGCCAGTCCAGGTACTCGGTCAGCGCCCCACCGAGCAGCAGCCCGATGGCGCTGCCGCTACTGGAAACCGCGCCGAAGACGCCGAACGCCTTGCCACGCGCCTTGGCGTCGGTGAAAGTCGTGGCCATCAGCGACAGCGTCGCCGGTGCGAGCAGGGCGCCGAAGAAGCCCTGCAACGCGCGCGCAATGACGAGCATGACGAACCCGTTTGCCAGGCCGCCCAGTACGGAGGCGAGGGTGAATCCAGCCGTGGCCAGCAGTAGCATGCGCTTGCGGCCGAGTATGTCGCTCAACCGGCCGCCGGCCAGGAGGGTACTGCCGAAGACGAGGGCGTAGGCGGTGACCACCCACTGCCGGTCCGCGCTGCTGAAGCCTAGGTCTGCCTGCACCGAAGGCAGCGCGACGTTCATCACTGTGGAGTCGAGCACCAGCAGCAGCTGGGTCAGGCTCAGTACGGCGAGGATCCACCAGTGCCGGGATCCTGCGGGATGTGCACTGCCCGCACTCGTGGTGCGGTCGGGCGAGGTTGGTTCACTCATGACAGTCCTGTCTGGGGTGTCGGGATGCGCAGCGGGTTACCGGCCGTGGCGCCGGTCGCCGAGGACCTGTTCGCACACGCGTGCCTCGGAGGCGGGCGAGAAAGGATCGCGGTGCGCCCCGACCGCGTGGCGGGTGTCCTCGGCGATGAGGTCCGCGTTGATCGCTCCGGCGGCCGTGGAGCCCGAGGCCGCCGAGCCCAGGACGTTGGCGTTCGGGTCGGCGAGGTTGCCCGCGACCCATACGCCGGGAACCGCGGTGAGACCGGTCGGGTCGGCGGCGATGTAGGCGCCGAGCCCGCTCGGATGCGCCGTGGGCCCGAGCCCGAGCCCGGTCAGGAAGTCCGCGCGCGGGACCGGCTGCGGTGCGACGGCCAGGGCCTGCAGCGGGATCTGCTCGCCGGAGCGCAGGCGGACACCGATCAGCCGGTCCTCGATGACCTCGAGGCCGGTCACCTCACCGTCCACCACCGTGATCCGGCGGGCAGCCAGCTGCTCGGCCTCTTCGGCGGTGGGGCGTGGGGCGGTGTGCAGCAGCAGGGTCAGCCGGTCGGTCCACTGCCGGAACAGCAGGGCCTGGTGCACCCCGAGCGGGCCGGTGGCCAGGACACCGATCGGCTGGTCGCGGAGCTCCCACCCGTGGCAGTACGGGCAGTGCACCACGTCACGCCCCCACCGCGCGGCAAGTCCGGGCACGTCGGGCAGCTCGTCGGTGACTCCCGCCGTGGCCAGTAGCCGCCGTGCCCGCACGGTGCGGCCGGTATCGAGCTCGACCGCGAACCCGTCGTCGTCGCGCACCACGGTCAGTGCCCGCCCCGCCTGCACGGTGCCGCCGTAGCTCGCCACCTCGCGCAGTCCCACCTTCAACAGGTCACTGGGCGACACACCGTCGCGGGACAGAAATCCGTGCATATGTGCGGCCGATGCGTTGCGGGGCCGTCCTTCGTCGATCACCAGCACCGACCGTCGGGCGCGCCCGAGCATGAGCGCCGCACTCGAGCCGGCCGGGCCTGCGCCGACCACCACGACGTCGTACCGGTCATCACTGCTGAACTGGGTGTTTCGGGTCATCCTGACCACCTCCGACCGCCAAGGTGCACCCAAAATCGACAATCGGGCAAAGTTCTTTGCGGAAAGTGCAAACCCGGGCAGGCTGGACGTATGAGTGACGACTTCGACGCGGTGCTGACCGCGGTCGGCCCCCGGCTGCGCGAACTGCGCCACCGCCGCGGCGCCACCCTGACCGCCCTGTCGGAGACCACCGGCATTCCGGTCAGCACGCTGTCCCGGCTCGAGTCCGGGCACCGCAGACCGGGCCTGGAGCTCCTGCTGCCCCTGGCCCGCGCCTACCGGGTGCCGATCGAGGAGCTGATCGGCGCTCCGGCCGACCTCGACCCTCGGGTGTATTCGCAACCGTTCACCCGCAACGGCATGACCGTCGTCCCACTGTCCCGCACACCCGGCGGACTCCAAGCGTTCAAACACATCATGCCCGCCGGCCTGACCGACGGCCGCGAACCCGACCCTCGCTCACACGAGGGCTACCACTGGCTCTACGTCCTGCGCGGTCGCCTGCGGGTCGTCCTCGGCGACAAGGACTTCGTCATCACCGACGGCGAGGTCGCCGAATTCGACACCCACCTCCCGCACTGGTTCGGCAACGCCGACGAACACCCCGTGGAATTCCTCAGCATCCTCGGCCCCCAGGGCGAACGGGTCCATATCAGAGCCAGCTACCGCCCCGACGACTCCCGTCCTCTCTGAACAACCCGCCAGCAAGCACCACATACGGGACACAGCTCTCACCCAAGGGGGACTGTCTGAGAAGAATCGGACACTCCCACCCAAGGCGGCTCACTCGCCGGATGTCAACAACGTTCGTGGTCAATACAACTAGATGGTTCTGGCACGAGATGAGGCATTGGCGTTACTGGCAGATCCGCTCTCGGCGCGGCGACGGCGCGGTGCCAAATGGCTGCGTGCACTCGCCGACCCGACGACAGCAGCCCAGATTCGCACCGCGCTCGAACGTGAAATGCTGGACCGACGCACCTGGGAGACGCAGTATCAACTGATCATGGCCCTGGGTATGACCGGTGTCCGCGACGACGTCGAATTCCTGAAAGGACTGGCACGCCAACCTCGCTCCACGACGGCGGTGAACGCCGCGCTCGGAGACGCGATCGTCCGGCTCGGTCGTGCGGTCGATAACGACCCGGCCCCAGCGCTTTGGTGCCTGCGGCAAGATGCCGAACTGCTCGCCGACGGCGCGCTGCGCGCGGTTGCGATGCTTCGACTGAGATTTCCTGACGACGCGGTCGGCGACGTCTTGGACTACGCCGAAGCGCATTTCCGCGATCTCAACCATCGGTATCTGCCGTACTGGCCGGCGGTCGCGGCGGCCGGCTGGTCCGGGCCCCGAGTGCAGGCGTTTCTGATCCGGTGTTCACAAGACGACCGGCAGATCATCGCCGCCGCCGCGAACGACGCTCTGAATGGTCGATATGGAAACTATGCCAGCATCCTGTAGGGACAGCCGGGAAAACACCTACCCGAGATCGCTTCGGCCCATTGATCTTTGGACGAAATCCGTACGGAAGTCAGACCGTGCCAACCGGATTCGGTTGCCGCCGAGCGGCGGGCCAGTTCAGGTCATGGCGTGGACGGCTGCGCTGGACCGAGAAGGTCCCACCGGTTGCCGGATATGTCGAGAAAGACGGCGACTCGTCCATAAGGCTCGCGACGCGGCCTGATCACGAACTCCACTCCCGCAGCGGTCATTCGGCGGTATGCCTCATCGAAATCGTCGACGCGCAGGAAGAATCCGACGCGACCGGCCACTTGGTTGCCGATTACCGGAAGTTGCAGGTCGCCATCGGCTCGGGCCAGCAGGATGCCCGTGGAAGCAGCGGGCGGGCGCACCACAACCCATCTCTTCGGGCGGCCGTCGTTTGTCAGCGAAGGCGAGTCCTCGATCAGGTCGAAGCCGAGGACTCGCACGAAGAAGTCGATGGCCGGGTCGTACTCCGCGACCACGATCGTGACCAGTTCCAAGTGCACGGTGCCAGCGTATTGCGCACCGAGCCCCAACTATCAGCTCTTGCCGCCGAGTGAGCGCTTCGGCGGGGTCGGCCCACGGCGTCCCCTGCAGCCTATGAGCGGGCATTGGTGAGGTGCTAGGTCCGGATCGCCATCGTCTGTCTACGTTCCGTGGATCGGCTCGGATGGGCTGGCGAGTTCGGTTCGACGCCATTGACCTGGTGGTTGTCCGTGGTGGCGGCGGAAGGCGGCGGCGAAGGCGTTGGGTGAGGTGTAGCCGGTGCGATCGGCGATCTGGGCGAGGGTCAGTTCGCCGGTGCGGAGGTGGTCGCGGGCGAGGGTCATCCGCCAGTCGGTGAGGTACTGCAGGGGTGGCTGGCCGAGTGCGCGTTCGAAGTGGCGGGCGAAGGCAGGGCGCGAAAGTCGGCTCAGGGAGGCCAGTTCGGGCACAGTCCAGGGATGACCAGGCTCGGAGTGAATGGCATGTAGAGGTGCGGCCAGCCGGGAATCTTTGGCCGCTCGGTACCATGCGGGCGCTGTCGGGTTCTGCTCGAAGTAGGCACGCATGGCCAAGACCAGTAGCACGTCGAGGAGTCGATCGAGGACGGTTTGTTGTCCGGGGGCCGGTCCGCTCAGCTCGCGCGACAGCATTGCGATGACATCGTGCAGCGGGTCGTTGGCGGCGGTGCGCAGTAGCAAAATCGGGGGCAGTGTCCGGATCAGGCCGAGACCGACGTCGCCAGCGAATCGATATGCGCCACAGAGGAATACCGTCGCATTCCGGAGGTCGGTGTGCTCGTCGTCGGTGTGGAGTTCGCGGAAGCGTTCCGGTGAGATGCAGACTGCGCGCGGCTCGTGTGCGATGTGGTGGTCACGGCCGCCGCGGACCAGGACCAGGTCGCCGGGCGTCAGTTCGATCGCATCGTCGTGATCGTCGAGCCACAGCCAGGCGCGGCCCTGCACGACGGTGTGCACGGTCAGCTGGATGGTGCCGGGCAGCTGCAGCCCCCAGGGGGGCTGCGCGATCGAGCGGGCAAAGACACCACCCGACGCGCGGGCACACGCCAGGTGTTCTTGCAGAATATCCACTAGATGAGAGTATCTCATCGTAATTGGAGAGTTTCACACATTGATCAGCTCGATCGAGGAGGACAGGATGGGCGTATGACGACTTCAACTGCTCTCACACTCGTGCTCGGCGCCACCGGCAAAACCGGCTCGCGCGTCGCGAGCAGGCTGCGTGCGGCTGGGATTGCGGTGCGCACCGCCGCCCGAGCCACCGCCGATGCGCACTTCGATTGGGACGACCCGCACACCTATGCACCGGCCCTCGCGGGTGTCGAGCGGGTCTATCTTCTCGGTCCGGTCGGGCGTATCGACTTCGCCGGGCAGGTGTCTACGTTCCTGGACAAGGCCGAGGCCGCCGACGTCGGTCACGTCACCTATCTCAGCGCCTACGGTGTGGACGCCGCGCCACCGCAAATGGCCACGCGCAGTGTCGAACTCGACCTGATCGGCCGCGCGGGCCTCAGCCACACGATCCTGCGTCCAGCGTGGTTCATGCAGAATTTCAGCGAAACCTTCCTCGCTCCGATCAACGGCGTCATCGCTGTCCCCACCGGCAACGGCGCGGAGGCGTTCATCGACGCGGAGGACATTGCCGCGGTCGCGAGCGCGACCCTCGCCGATCCAGCGGCACACACGGGCGCGGAGTACACGCTCACCGGTCCCGAAGCGATCACGGTCGCCGACGCGGCCGCCATCATCAGCAGCGTCTCGGGTACCGCGGTCAACTATCTCGACATCGACCGCGACGAATGGATCGCCGCCGCTATTGCGGGCGGAATACCGGCCGAGTACGCACCGGTGCTGCGCATGCTGACCGAAACCATCGCGTCCGGACACGGTGCGCAACCGACCGGCGATGTGGAGAAGGTCACCGGAACAGCACCAACGAGTTTCACCGACTTCGCCCACCGCACGGCGACGGCCTGGACCACCGAGACTGCCCGATGACTCCGATCGGCGATCTCGGCGACTTCCGTGCCTTGGACCCGTTCTTCCGGATCATCGAGCAGGGAGTGGCCGGCCTGGTGGACGGTGACCACTTCTTCGACATGCTCGCCGAGGACGTCGTCATCGAATACGTGATCACGGTTCCGGGGTATCCACGCCGGGTGGTCGGCCGGCAAGCCATCGCCGATCTGTATCGACCCTACGGCGAGGTGTTCGTCCTCGACCGCTGTCACGACCTGGCCGTGCACCACGACAAGGACTCCGGCGTAGTCGTTCTCGAATACGCTTCCCAGGGCCGGACCGTCGCGACCGGTGCCGCATACGCCAACCGCTACATTTCGGTACTGACCATCGCCAACCGCAAGATCGTGCACTGGCGCGACTACCTCGACCCGCTAGCGGTCTTCGACGCCATCGGCTGGCCCGTCGACAACCGAACCTGAACACGAAGCGCGAGTACCGCCGCGGCCTGACAAGATGATTTCTCCTGCGCCAGACCGACATCCGCTACGGCCGCAGATCGCGCTGACCTAACCGGCCAGCGAGAATGGTCGGCGGGTGGGCTCACCGCCGCTCAGTGGCAGATCTTGTCTGCGACATCGCCGGGCACGCCGATCTCGGTGCAGTGCAGCGCACTGCCGAGGTCCACAGGCTTCCAGCCTCCATCGGCCGCCACGTAGTGGAACAAGACCTGGGCTCGGTTGACAGTATTGTTGTGTGTTCCCGTATGGGCCATCGACCACTCACCCGCACAGTCGATTCGATCCTCGAGTTCGATCGGCCTCGCCAACCGCGACTCGATATCAGTGCCCCGCAACGCTTCCAGCAAAACGGCCTTGGTAACCGGGCACACCGGCGGCGAGCTTGCCGAACTCGGATCAATGACCTCCGTCGGGAAGTCACGGTCCGGGGTCACCGTGCGGCCGTCGGCGCCCAAGGTGAGAGTGACAATGACCGGCCCACCCGAGGGACAGCAGCTGGCGTCTTTACCCGTCAGCCAACGGTACTGGACCTGGACACTGCGATCGGACGAGCCGACCACCTGTGTATACGCAGTCGACTTCTTGGTCGCGGTGCCCAGATAACCTGCGTGGTTGAACAGCATCACGTGCCAGGGTGAGCTAGCGGTGCCGTGCGGAGTCCCAGCGAGCACCCAAAGTATGGCGGGACATGCGCCGACGGAGGCGTCGGTGCCGCTGTCTGCATAGAACCCGTCGCCGCCGACACCGGTACCGAGTGTGCCGAGCGCGGCCGTGACCACCGCCGACTTCAGATCCACGCATCTGCCGTTTCCGGCAGTGGCAGGAGCATTGTCACCCGCAGGCGGCGTGGGACCCGGTGACTGCTCAGTGACGGGAGGCTGAGTCGATCCCGGCACGGCAACGGTAGCGGAGTTCGACACCGACGACCCTCCGGACGTCTGCGTCGTCACACCGTCCTGACATGCAGTCGCCAGGGTCACCGCCGCGACCGCCATGATGATGCCGATGATCCTTTTCATCGAATACCCCTTTCCCCTCTGTACTACAGAGCACTTCGCGTTCTGAGCGAAGATCGTTGCGCCCCTGCTTTCATGGGCACACCGCCCTGTGTCCTCGTCAACCGGCCGTCGACACCCAACCCGGAACCTACCGGATCGGATTCGAGCAAACCCGCGCCGACCGAATCGGCAACAGTGGGCAATCGCGACGCGAGACCTGTTGCAGCTCAGCGCATCCTGCTTTGCCGAGATACCGCCAAACGACCCAGCCGATGACTGCAGGCCGATAGGCTCGGTCCGGTCGTTTGTGCTTCGCAGAACAGGCGGTTGGTGTGAACACCGATAGCTAACACGGCTTCACACGGGTTCAGTTCCCCTGCTGCAGGTCGTGCCGAAATAGGCTCTGTTGCAACAGCTTCGTGCGCACATGATGCAGATGTCGGGTTGACAAAATTTTCATGGGCAGCGAGGGTTGTCGCGGCTACCGCCTTGGCGAGCCGTTCGATGGAGGGGGTATCAGGTGTCAGTTCACCAGAACAAAACGGTGCCTGTGTGCGGCGCCCGATGCCAATGTGAGGTGCTGTGATGGCGAGTGGATTCTACAACCACCTCGACGACCCGGATGAGTTCTGGGACGACGAGCCTCTCGTACCGCAGAGGTCCAAAGCCGCTCAACCTGATTCGGCGCCGCCTCTTCTCGCGCCGAAACCCTCATCCACCCATCAACAATCGGTGCTACCGCGGGTCGAGGGTGTCAAAGCATCCTATGGGCCAGGAATCGAAGGAATTCGGGCGGCGATCGGTGATGCATCGACGAAAGACGGAGACAAGTCCGACTGGACTGTGGGCCAATGAGGATTATGTCAACGATGATCGCCGCTGCTGCCCTGATTCTGGCGACTGGATGTTCCTCGTCGCCGCCTTCAGGAACACCCACGTCAACTCAGGCTCGACCAGCGATGACGCAGGGAGAGCTGTGCAATGTGGTGATGAACTTCTTTACGACCGAGTTGCACGCCGTCGAAGTGCGGACCATCCCGGTTGTCTCCGCAGATACCGCCCTTGCGGGCAGCGGAATATGCGAAGTCGCTCAGGGCCAAAGCCCCGCTGGCAACTACATGGCGCGAAATGCGCCGAACGATTCGGACCCGACTGAGGGTCGCCGTGGGTACGCGAAGGCGCCAGAGCTGGGCGATGCCGTGTGGGTTTACGACATGAGAACAGACACAGGGAATCCCTCGAACACAGTCCGGTTCGCTACCCGGGTCAACAACTGGAACGCCGTTCTCGAGGTCCAGGACACCGAGACTCGAACAGCCAACGGCACACTGCACCTGACCGATGAGGACAAGCGCAAATCCGTCCAATTCCTTGCCGAGCTGACCACTAAACTGGCTGGCTGACCGATAGCAGATGCGCTGAGCTCCAAATCCTGTAGAGCCAACGTGTATAACGCGGAAAACAACCTAGTGCGCAGGCGCTGGTGAGAATGACCGTGCCGGAAAGGGCTGAACGACCGGCCGAGGGGGCGTCCATGTCGATCAGGGGAGTCTCGTCCGGCCGGAGAATCAGGGGATGTACCCAGGCCGGCCGAGAGTCGACGACCCGCTGTCGGATAGCCAGGAAGGACTCCACCCGAGCGACCATACTCAGCGATCACGCCGCAGGGAGCCCGTGGATGGATGCGCGTGGCGGCAGATATGCGACCACCGATCGTGCAGGAGGGGCCTTTGAGTGAATCAGCGATGGGTGTGGCTGGAGGGCGAGCTGGCCGGGCGCGTCGTTCCGATACTGCCTGATGATGCGGACATCGCGATGGCGCGCCGGGAGTTCGAGCACACCGGCTACGGTCGCGGTGTCGCCGCTGATGCCTACTCAGCTGCGGTCGGCGGTCGCAGCAGAAACCCTGCGGTTGGTCCATCCGATGCAGCGCGGGCGACGCACGATTGTGAACATCGCTTTGCGTCAGTGGGAGAGTTGAGCGCGGCGATGTCGCACCAGACGATGGACAGCTTGTGATCGACGCCAGAGGCCGAGTGAATGGGAGCTGACCAGTGGAACGCCTCAAATTGACCTCTGTTGACGGTGTCCGGCTGGACTTCGCGGTCCACCACACCGCGATCGGTCGGCGCGAAGAAGATAACGGGTTCCATCCGACGACTGACCGCGATGCCCCCAGAACGTCGCGGGAATTGCGAGGCCGCCCGAAATTGTCAGCGGCTGAACCGCATCAGTAGGATATGGCGCTCTGACGTCGCCGGGTGGGGTCGATGATGGGTAGATGACCACCAGATCGCGTGCCCAGTCTTTCAATACGGCCGCCGCCGAATATGCGGCCAGCCGGCCTTCTTATCCACCTGAGCTTTTCGACGCGATCGAAGAACTCTCCTGTCACAGTCTGACGGGTGCTCGCGTCGCCGATATCGGCGCGGGCACCGGGATTGCCACGGCGCTACTGCGTGGGCGGGGAGCCGAAGTCACCGCGGTCGAGCCTGGTGCGGAGATGGCCGCTGAGTGTCGCAGAAAGGTTCCGGGCGTGCCAGTCGTGCGCGGAGACGGCAATGCTCTCCCACTGGCCAACACTTCCCACGACTTCCTCACCTACGCGCAGTCCTGGCAGTGGACCGACCCGGCAGTCTCTGTACCTGAGGCGCTGCGTGTATTGCGTAGCGACGGTGCACTGGCGATCTGGTGGAACACCACGGCCTTCGACGTGCCGTGGATCCACGCGCAGCACCTGCGCATCGCCCACCACTGCGGGACGAAACCCAGGCCCGCTACGCGCCCCGACGACGCCGAAGCCATCCGCCTTGCGGGCCTGACAGGTCTGCGAGTCGCGCGCCGCCAGATGCGCTGGTCCCGCACGGTCTCTCTGGACATGCATCTGGCCAACATTGGTAGCCGCTCGGCGTTCCTCGTTCTCGACGAAAGCCGACAACGTGCCTTTCTTGCCGAGGAACACAGGTTGCTGAGCACTGCTTTCCCGGATGGCACCATCGAAGAGACCTACTTGGTTGATCTGTTGGTGGGCCGTTTCCCCAGTTCAGGGCACTGACATTTTGTCCGCCCCTCGCAGGAATGTCGGTACCGGCTTGCCACCGCTGACATTCTCGAGCGCGCCCACAGATCTCGCCACCACCGTCGGCCGGACACTCTCCGCAGGTCAGTGCCCTACTGACATTCAACGGCAAGTTACAGTGCGTTGCTACTCAAAGTGGCTGAACGGGAAGACCTCTCGAAATCGCTGCAGGGTTGGAGTTGGCATCGTCGGCGCGGGTGTGCTGCGCATCGCAGGCTTCGGTGCTGCCGATCAGCACGCCAGGGTTGTCAGTTCCCTTGCGCCGGAGCACTTCCGGGAACGCTGTTCCGACTTCTTCGCGGACGCCGTTGGAGTGGGCTCGGTGTTCGACCGCGCATTGTGCCCGTAGGGTTCGGTGATCAATCCGGGGAGGACTACCGCGTGGCGCAGCTTCAGCATCGGATCGACGAAATGACCGATGACTCGGGATTCCTCGGTCTTGTCGACCCACATGCGTACACGTCGTTCGTGGGCGAAGACTGGACCTTGGAGATGCTGTTCGAGCGCGTCGAATCGGAGATGCGGCAGCGGACGATGCTGCTCTGGGGAACCGGCGGCGAGGAGCAATGGCGGATCGACCTTTCGGATTCGCCGGTAGATCCGCGGCTGCCGGTCATCAGGCAAATCGCCGGCCCCATCACCGTGACGCGCGGTGAGCTGGTCGTCGTCAATTTGGACACGGTCACCATGGCTGCCCAGTTCGCGGACTCCGCCGTGGACGACGACAAGGATATACGGGTCCAGTATCGAACTCCCAAACGGCGACTACATCTGCACCATCGGTCAACTCACCGATCCCGAAGAGGATCGGACACATGAAGGCCCCGACTTCCACCTCCAGCTACTAGCTGGACGAACCGCACCATGGTTCGGGGTCGCATGGTCCGAACTGTGACGCTCCGACGGAATGCACGGCATTCGCCATGAGCGCGCATCGCCAGCGAACGCGCGCTACGCGACAGATCCGGACGCTCGCGGATCGCGCGCCCAGCGGCAATAGCGAACGTTACCGATGGTTTACCGATCGGCTTCGCGGGTGGTGGGCACGCAAGCGCCGCGCAAGAACTCCGGTTTAACGTGTGTTCATGGGCGAATATGTGACCGCGGGCGGCGTCCACACCTATTACGAGGTATACGGTGACGGGGAACCGCTTGTGCTACTACACGGAGGCGGTAACGGAGCTGACAGTTGGCAGGGCCAGATACCGGAGTTGGCCAAGTACTTTCGGGTTCATGTACCCGAACGTCGCGGCCACGGGCGCACCCCCGATGTCGACGGCCCGATCAGCTTTCAAGTCATGGCCGAGGACACTGCGGCGTTTCTGGACACCCTCGGGATCGGTGCCGCGCATGTGGTCGGCTGGAGTGATGGCGGGATCGTCGGTGTGCTTGTCGCCTTGAACCGTCCCGACCTCGTGCGCAAGCTCGTCACGATCGGCGCGTACGTCAATCGTGATGGTGAAACAGTAGGTGCCCGTCAGCTTTTCGAGGAGCCCGCCTGTTCGCGACTGGCCGCGGTCCTGCGCGAGGGCTACGCGGCATCCCCGGACGGGATCGACCATTTCCCGGTGCTGTTCGACAAGCTGCTGCGCATGTGGCGGGAAGAACCCAACATTGCCATCGGCGACCTGGCTCGGATCCATGCGCCAACCCTGGTCATGCAAGGTGACGACGACGGGGTGACGGTCGAGCACAGCTTCGCGATGGCCGTGGCGCTACCCGACGCTCAACTTGCGGTCATCCCCGGTGCCTCGCACGGCGTGCCCATGGAGAAACCTGAACTGGTGAATCGCCTGATCCTGGACTTCCTCGACGACGACCAGCCGATGAAACTGTTTCCGTTGCGCGATTCCTTGCCGGACTACCTGCACGGGGGTGCTGCCGAGTACTGAGAACCTCTCCGACAGACACAGCGGCGCACGCCCGCTCATCGGCATTTCCGGACGTTCATTTTGCCATCGCCATGATCGGTCGGCATAACGCATCTGGAACATGTTCTCCCAGCGGATCACCTGCTGTCGGTGGTCCCACGACTGGCAACATGGTGGTCCGACAACGGTGGCAAACGACATCTTCAGCGCTATCTGACAGTTCGATGGTCGCGGTAGCTATGCCGGAGACATGCTGGCATCTCGGGGATCGGCCACCGCCGGTCGTGCGCTGTCGGTGACATTGCCAGCAGTACCGCCCGCGTGGCGTGATGATCGCAATGGCTACGACACAGGTGCGGGCGGGCCCACATCGTCACTGCTTATGAAACACCGCCCAGCCGGGTGGGGATTTGCGCGCGGCAGCGACGACGGCGGGCACGATGGCCAATGCCAGGATGCCGCCGCCGATGGCCAGCCTGGGGTAGCCGGCAGCGGCGACGACCAACCCCGAGGCCATGCCGCCGGCAGCACCTGCGATGGCGATGGTGACGTCGACCAGGCCCTGGGTTTTGGCACGGGTAGCCAGCGGCACGGCGTCGGTGATGATCGCGGTGCCTGCGACGAGGCCGAAGTTCCAGCCGAGACCGAGCAGCGCGAGTGCCGCCGTCAACAGGGCGACGGAGTCGCCGGGGGCACAGGCGGCGACGATTCCGGCGCCGAGCAGGGTCAGCCCGGAGACGGCGGCGATGGTGAAGCGGCCATAGCGATCTACGAGCCAGCCGGTCAGCGGCGATGGCAAGTACATCGCGCCGATGTGGATGGCGATGACGAGGCCGGCGGCGGCGGTGCCGTGGCCGTGGTCGCGCATGTGGACGGGCGTCATGGTCATGATCGCGACCATCACGAACTGGGTGAGCACCATAACCACCGCACCGACCAGCACACCGGAGCCGCGCCTTTCGACCGCACGGCGCGGCAGGCCGTCGGCATCATCAGGCTGCGCGGCGATGCGTCCGGCCTCGAGCGTGCGGGCAAGTAGTAGCGGATCGGGGCGCAGCCAGATGGCCAGCACCACGGCTGCCAACGCGTAGGCAGCGCCAGCGAGCAGGAACGGACCGGCCAGGTGGGGGATGCCGAGTGCGTGTGCGAGGTCGCTGGTCGGCGCGGTGAGATTGGGGCCGACCACGCCGCCGAGTGTGGTGGCGACCAGCACGGTGGACACGGCACGGGCGCGGTGCTCCGGGCCGGCCAAATCGGCTCCGGCATACCGGGCTTGCAGATTGGTGGAGGTGCCAGCGCCGTAGACGAACAACGCAACGAACAGCAGGATCGGATTGCCCGCGACAGCGGCCGCAATGACTCCAACGCTGCCGATGGCACCGGTTAGATACCCGGCGACCAGGCCGGGGCGGCGGCCGCGGGCTTGCGAAATTCGTCCGACGGCGACGGCCGCCAGCGCGGAGCCTGCGGTGCCGAGCGCACTGGGCAGACCGGCAAGGCTGGTTGAGCTGAGCATGTCCTGCGCGAGCAGTGCACCTACGGTCACACCCGCCGCCAGCCCCGCACCGCTCAGCGCCTGAGCGGCAACCAGGACGAACAGGGTGCGGCGCTGGGCCTGGGAGCCGGAGAGATCATCGGTCCGGGCAGATACTGAAGTCGCCACGACAGAGTCAGCCCAGCTCGCCCAGGTCAAGGCGGTCGCGGAGGCCGGCAGCAGTGAAAGCCGCGACCAATTCGGCGCGGCCCTCGGTGAAGTGGGCCCAACCCTCGTAATGAACGGGAACCACACGACGTGCGCCGAGGAGCTCGGCGGCCTCGGCGGTCTGGGTACTGTCGAGGACGATCGGCGCACCGTCGAAGAGAACGGAGAAGCGGGGCGCACCGGCGAAGAGGATGGCGGTGTCCACCGGTGCGAAACGCTCGGCGATCTCCTTGACCGCAGTGAGTGCGGCATTGTCGCCGCTGACATAGACGGTGGGCAGGCCTTCCCCGGTCAGTACGAATCCGACAACCTGGCCGGTGATCGGTTCGACCTCCTCGCGTGTGCCCGGCCCGTGGATCGCAGGCACGCCCGTCACGGTGATCGTGCCGCCGCCCGGGCGATCCAGCTCGATCGACTCCCAGTCGACCAGGCCTCTCGCCCCGTTCCCGAGGCGTTGCCCGCCACCCGGCGTGGTGAGGGTGAGTGGCACGTCGGCGAGCAGGGCACGGCCGGAGTCGTCGAGGTTGTCGGGGTGCTCATCGTGCGAGAGCAGAACCACGTCCACGCGGCCGAGGTCGGCCGGCGTAGCGGCGGCCGGCGCGGTCTTGGTCAGCAGGCCGCCGGACTGCTGGTAGTCGCGGGGCGCGTCGAAGGTCGGGTCGGTGAGGAATCTGAGCCCGCCGTATTCGAAGAGGGCGGTCGGGCCGCCGAATACCCGGACGCGGACCTGCTGATCGGTTGTGCCTGCAGAAGTCACTAGCAAACTCCTCACGGATGAAGCTCCACATATCCGTGAGATACGGTAGGTTGTTCTCACGGATAAAAGCAAGTCGTAACATGAGACTTATGAGAGTCGTGCGAGAGACCTCGGCCGCCGCATTACCGCCCGCACCCGGGGCCGAGCAGTACCTCGCTCTCGACTTCGCCGACAGCGCCTATGTGCTGCCCGGCGGACACTTCATCGACCTGCTCGGCACCCCCGAATCGACGAATCGGTGGCTCGCCGAACGCGGCCTCGCGCCTGCCGACGCCGGAGTGCAGGAGATGTGCGCGACGCAGCTGCGCGTGCTGCGAGAACACATCAGGGCACTGTTCGCCGCCCGCGTCGCGCGGCAACCGGCATTGCCTGCAGCGCTGTCCGCCGTCAACGACGCGCTGAGCCGGACCCCAACGGCCGCCCTGCTGCAATGGGACGAGAAGAAAGGCCCCTACCGCGCTGCGCTGTGTCCGCCCAACGAGATCCTCGACCGCGCGCTCGCGACGCTCGCCGCAGCTGCGGCCGACCTGCTCACCGGTTCCGATGCCGATTTCCTGACCATCTGCTACTCCGCCCCGTGCAATCGGTACCTGATCCGCCACGGCCGCCGTCACTGGTGCTCAACGCGCTGCGGCGACCGTGCTCGCGCAGCCCGCGCCTACGCCCGCGCCAAGTCGAAGGTGGACTGACCATGCCATTGAGCCGAACAGCCCTCGCGGCCCACATGGCTTCGGCCACACGCGTTGCCGGCGACGAGTCGCGGACGACGGTGCTCAACCGAAGATCGGGGTTTCGGTGGTGTAGAGGAAACGGGTCTGGGCGCGATCGATGAACAACCTCACGCACATCGGATTCTGCCGACGAGCGGCTGCGCGGCGGCCGTGGAACGGATCGGTCGCCGCGTAATTGGTTATTGCATCAACTGGATGTGCGGATGTTCATGTGATGCCGGGCAGACTCGGATGATCTGGTTGTTGCGGTCGGAGACACAGATCTGGGTCGGCTCGCTCGGGCCGCCTTGTACGGCGCCCCATGAGATATTGGCGGCCTGGTCCTCGTACGGGACCCAGTGGTGGACATCAGATTGCCACTCGTCACTGGCGATCGTCAGCAGCGGCTCGGTCGGGGTGCCGCAGATGGGGCAGGGGTTCGGATAAGGATCTTGCATGCCCCATTTGATAAAGCCGCCGATCTTCCAGCCGGGCGCGATACACAAGAAGTTGTACGGCTGATCACGGTCCTCGAGACCGCCGAACTCGACGCCGGGAATCTGGGCCATGGTCCACTGGTCCACTCGTTGCCGAAGCTCCCCCTCGAGCTCCCCCGAGTGCGGGTATTCGATCACTTGTTCCGGATCGATCATGCACGGTTCGGGCACGAGGTCCGCCTCGTACTCCGCCGGTTCCGGAGGATCCACCAGAACGTCAGTGATCGCCGCTGCGGACCGCCAGAGCAGTGCGGTCTTGGGCATGCCATCGTCGTCGTGCTCGTAGGGGCACCACAACACTTGCAGCAGATCCGCTCCCTCGGGCGGATGCAGACCGGGCACGTCACGGACGTACAACTGCGCGACCGGCAGCATCGCTATCGGACCGTCGGCTGCCGGGCGCTCCTCCATCCGGTCGAGGATTTCCCTTTCCTCCGCGGTGTATTCCCTGCCCGCACTGCTTCTGGCCGCGCGCATCCGCCGCTCCAGCCTGGCGTCCGCCAAAGAGATCGACGGGAGACGTTCTGCGTCGTGGTCCTCAGCGTGGCAGTGCGGCCATGGCTCGCTGGCCGGCCACAACAAAGGCCCGCCGATCGAACTGTCGTGCACCGATGGTGTTCCCGGACGCGGATGCAGGCGAGTCGCGGTGCGGGCCAGCGGCGCCAACTCGGGAAAGACGGTCACGAGATCAACCGGACGTGGCGGCGTAATACGAGTCATACAACAGCCTCTCGACGTACCCGGAGATGTTCGATTCGATGACGATGGGGCTGGCATGGTCCCATCCCGAGACTAGGCATCCGAGCCTCGACCAACTTCCCACCACTGACAATCGCAGACCTCTCCGAGAAAGCTGGGGAATCTCAATGCAGGAGAGGTTTTCGGCGGTTGGCCGAGCGGATGAGCAACCTGCTCGAACCGCTCGGTCGCAGTCAAGAAGGTTGAACAATTCGCATCAGGCCGACTGTCGAACAGTGGCGATATGCAATAGCCGAGGTGCCCGAATGGCTCCTAAAGTGGTGCAGCGCCATGAAATTGAGCGTCCGCCGTGGCCGAAGCTGTCCGACCGGACCCGGTCCACGAATTCGAGTGTCGAAACGAATGTCAGGAGTTTGTTGCTGTGAAGAAGTGGATGCCCGGGGCCAGTGCGGTGCTGATGCTGATGCTGGGCTGCTCGCCGATGGCTGGCGCCGAGAGTGCGGGCCCGGCTGATTGTTACGGTACTCAGTGGGTTGGTAGCTGGATGGCCGCACCATCGGATTCGTTCGGTGTCATCGATCCGTTGCTGGTGCCGCAGTTGTCGGCCGGCGATCAAACTTTCCGACTGGTGGTCACCCCGCACCTGGGCGGCTCGACAATGCGCGTGCACCTGACCAACCGCACCCGGCCGACACCCATCGAGATCGGGCACGTGACCATCGGCGCGCAAGCCGACGATGCTGCCGTGCACCCGGATTCGCTGCGGGAAGTGACGTTCGGCGGCGGTCGCGGTGTGACGATCCCTGCATGGGGAGACCTGGTCAGCGATCCGATCGAGCTGTCCTTCAATGCATTCGAGCCGTTGTCGATCGGGGTGTACGTGCCCGGCACCGCGGTGCTGCCGACCGAGCATTTCGTCGCGAACGCCACCAGCTTCTACAGCCCGCCGTTCGCCGGCGACCAGGCCGCCGACCCGTCCGGTGCGGCATTGTCGTTGCGCACCACCGCGATTCCGCTGGTTTCAGGGCTCGATGTAGTGGCGCCCGGTGACGTCGGGGCGATTGTCGCGGTCGGGGATTCGATCACCGACGGGTACGTCGACTCGAACTATCTGGGTTACCCGCAACACATGTCGGTGGTGGACCGCAACGTGCGCTACACCGACTTCCTGCAGCGCCGCCTCGACGCGGCGGGCAAGCCGTTCACTGTGCTCAATGCCGGTATCTCCGGAAACCGGGTCAGCCGTGACGGTCTCATCCCGCAGTTCGGGCCCGACGCCGTCGCCCGGATCCGGGCCGACGCGATCGACAAGGCGGGGGTCACCGATGTGATCGTCGCCGAAGGCATCAACGACCTCGGCATACCCGTCGGCGCCGGCTACGAGCAGGTCATCGCCGCATACACCACGGTGATCGAACGCCTGCACACCGTCGGGCTGCGCGTACACCTGGGCACCGTCATGCCCGCGAGCAACGCCCTCGCCGACGGCATCCTCACTCTCCCCACCGCCGAGCCGGTCCGCCAGCGGATCAACGCCTGGATCCGCGACCAGCAGCTGGCCGACACCGTCATCGATTTCGATGCGGCCCTGCGCGATCCCGCCGACCCCACCGTCCTCGACCCCCGCTATGCGAGCCCGGACAACCTCCACCCCAACGCCGCGGGCTACCAGGCCATGGCCGAAGCGATCAACCTCGATATCTTCACGCCCCGCTGCGCCTGACACCGGCCGCAGTCACCCGGCCACGTGATCTCGGGGCAGGTGCCGTCGGGGCGCTGGGTGGGAGCGGCCACGAGCCCCTGCTCGGTCCGGTGAGGTCACCGGCACCAGCGGAGATCTTCGGGTGCGGCACCGACAGCGATCGGGTTGGGGCAATGCCGGTCTAGGCGTCGAGCCTTATCTCGGGCATCCGCGAGTGGCCTTGTCCGCACCCAACTCTCGGGCCTGGCGCTCTTGTGTCGCCGCAGCCCGGCCGGGGAAGAGTTCATCCGGCATCCTGGGGTCGGTCGGTGGTGCGCAGCGGCGCGCCGACGTGGTGCATGTGCTTCAGCGCCTCGCGGTAAGAGGAGATCAGCCCGGTCTCGTGGTATGACACGCCGATTTCGGCGCAGTAGTCGCGGACGATCACCTGGGCGTGACGCAGATTCGGCGTCGGCATGCTCGGGAACAAGTGGTGCTCGATCTGATAGTTGAGCCCGCCGAGGGCGAGGTCGGTCAACACGCCACCGCGCACGTTGCGGGAGGTCAGCACCTGCCGGCGTAAGTAGTCGGGGCGGTCGTCGCCGATCAGAGTTGGCATGCCCTTGTGGTTCGGGGCGAAGATGCAGCCCATGTACAGGCCGAACAGCGCTTGGTGGACAGCGAGGAACGCGAAGGCTTTGTCGGCGGGCAGAACCGCGAACAGTGCGGCCAGATAGACGGCGAAGTGGCCGAAGAGCAGCGCGCCCTCCAATCCGCGGTGTTTGACCGATCGATTTCTGAGCGCACGGGCGCCGGCCACATGGAGGTTCAGGCCCTCCAGCATCAGTAGGGGGAAGAACAGGAATGCCTGCGCCCTCCCGATGAGACGAGGCAGGCCACGGCTCGCCCGCGCCTGCCGTTGTGACCAGACCAGAATGTCGGGCGCGACATCGGGGTCGAGTTCCTCGTGGTTCGGGTTGGCGTGATGCCGAGTGTGCTTGTCCTGCCACCAGCCGTACGCCAGACCTATGCCGGCGTTGCCGACGAGTCGGCCCATGATCTCCGTCGGCCGCCGCAGCCGCAAGACTTGGCGGTGCGCGACATCGTGCATGACGAGGGCGACCTGAGCGCACGTCACGGCCATGAACGCCGCGACCATGAGCGTCCACCACGAGTCCCCGACGAGGACGAACGCCACCCAGCCGGCCGCAAAAGCGATCCCGACGAGGCTGAGCCGGACCGCGTAGTAGAGGGGACGCCGGGTCATCAGTCCCGCATCGGAGATCCGGCGCAACAGACGGGCGTAATCACCGTCGGCGCCGCCGCTCCGCGATGATCGTGGAAATGACTCTGGGACCAAGGCCGGTGTCGTCATAGATCTTCCTGAGAGCTGGGTCGGAGGTACCACCTCCGCCCGTCCTCGATGCCGGCCGGTCGACGTCGATCGAAGATTTGATTTCAGCGAGAACTGCTCGGTGTGTCGGGGCGGAGGTGCCGATTCGAAGCTATCGGCCGGATTCTCGTTCGATGTAACCCCTTGGTATGACATGGAATCGGACTGCGGTGTGATAGCGGACGCGGACCGAGGGTCCGGGGCGCAGATCCGGACCTCGTAGCCGACGGCCCCGTCCACGACGGCATGGCCGAAGACGAGCCCCGGGATCGAGCGCGGTCCGGTCGAAACGCACGACCCTGGCAATGGTCTGCGCGAGTGAGCGGTAGTGCTGCTGGGCGCACGTTTCCCAACGGCCATGCGGCCGGACTTCGACGGCCGGTGGCCGAGGCGCGCGGGGATGGCATGGCGCACGCGGCCCGTCGAAGACGACGTGAGGTAGCACCCGGGATGTGAACCCGAC